>NZ_CP132957.1:3027300-3330030 GCF_030863805.1 Kineothrix sp. MB12-C1 | reverse complement strand
AACAATGAACGAATCATTTTCTAATTTAAAAATACTAGAAAATCCATAGAAAGAGGTAAATTATGAGGAAAAAAAAATTATTATTTGTTTTTAGTTTTATTGCACAAATTGCTTTTTCATTTAACCTAGTATATGTTAATAATACTTATTTTACTGCTTCTCCTATATCCTATTCTGCAAATAGTGAAATCTCCCCCTATGCGAATGTAACTGGATATAAGTACATGGAAATAGACGGGATAAAATATAAACGCTTATGGTCTTATACCTACTCCCGGTGGGAGGAGCCTTATTGGACCGTTGCCTAAAAGATATTTTAAAAATAAATGACAAAATAAATTCTCTGCTCTGTACATTAATCTTAAATTAATATAATGGCACGGAATAGAGGATTTGATTTTAGCTAAGTCACAAACCACCATTCCAAATGGTGGTTTGATGTTTGCCCTGAATATTACGTTGCGGCGGAGCCGCCTGTCCGGTGTGGCGAGAGCCACCAATCCGGACTAACGGAGCCACTTAATATTAAGAGTTACTGTGCTTGATCCATATCCATGCCAAAGACCTCTCTCATCGAGATATCTTTTGACGGGTCAACGCTTTCGATATTGATTTTGTATGCATCATAGACAATTCTGTCCATGATTGCATCTGCCAGAGGGTTATCATTACCTCCAAGGCGTTCGTACCAACCTTCTTCTCGGAATTGGGAACAAAAGATGGTAGAGGCTTTTTTCCTGCGTTTATGAATCAACTCAAATAGATTTTTTGATTCTGATTCGTTTAGTTTCAACAAAAGCCATTCATCTATGATGAGAAGAAGCGGCTTTATATATTTGCTAAGCACCTTTGCAAAGCAACCTTCGTTTCTGGCCGTTTCAAGTTCAAGCAGTAAATCAGGAAGCCTCACATACTTAACGGTAAAATACTGTTTACAGGCTTCCATACCAAAAGCACAGGCCATGTAGGTCTTGCCGCTTCCGGTTGCACCGGTAATGAAAATGTTCCGGTATTCGGCGATATATTCACAAGTGGCCAGACGGTTGATAAGTGATTTGTTCAGCTTTCGTCCTGATGTGTAGTCAATTCCAGAAATACAGACATCAGATTGTTCTAGCTCAGCATGATGAATAAGGCGTTTTAATCGATTATTTTTTCGGTTTGTGTATTCGACATCCACCAGCATGCCAAATCGATCTTCAAATGGGACATCCTTCATTGATTTGTCATCCATCTGGATCCGAAATGCATCTGCCATTGCAGTAAGACGCATTTCGATCAGTTTATCGGTTGTACTTTGATTAATCATTGTGCTTACCTCCATAGTATCTGGCTCCGCGGGTGATGCCGTATGGATTATTTTCCCCTTCGGCTTCTGGTTTTTGAAGTCCTTCATCCTTCAGCGTGACCAATAGATTTTTGATACTTTTGTAACTGGGTGAACTGGAATAGCTGAGAGCCTTTTTGCATGCGGTCTCTAACTTAACTGTTGAATATTTTTCAGCCAGTTTCAACAATCCCATACAGCTTCTGTAGGATTGTTGTTCCACTCTACCCGAGGTAAGTAGGCTATTTACAACTTTATTTGTGTATGGTCCAATCTGATCAGACCATTTACGGAAGCGGTCGCCATTCCACTCCAGATACTTCTGATGTTCTTCTGGCATGTGTTCTGCAACCGTTGAGTATTGTCCAGGACGTCCATAAAGATGTCTGTGTGAGGCAATTCGATGGTGCTTTATAAATATTTCTACCGTTGTTTCTGTTATACGCACATCGACCTTGTTTCTGATATACTGAAAGGGCACAGAGTAGTACATCTTGTCTACTGCGATGTGATAATTGAACTGAACGGTGGCTGTTTTCCAGTCACACAGTTCAAAGCGGGTAGCAGGCAATGGCGCCAGTAATGGCATTTCTTCCCCAAGAAATAAACTACGTCTGCTACCTTCTTTTTCTGGAAGGCATTCGTGTTGAACTGTTCAAGCTTCTCCTTTATTGCAGCATTTAATTCTGTCAGTGAGAAGAACTGTTCATTGCGCAGAGCGGCTGTTATCCATGTGGATACATTATTAACCGTTCCTTCCGCAGTCGGTTTATCTTTGGGTTTACGAACCCTTGCTGGTATAATGGCAGTTCCATAGTATTCCGCCATCTCATGATATGTAGTGTTCAGTGCTTGTGTGTACCAGTCACTTCGTTGATGATTTACAGCCGTGGTACAATTATCTGGCACAAGAATCTTCGCAACACCACCGAAGTATTCATACATATGGACATGAGCAGTAATCCATGCTTTCTGTTTTTGATTGATGAATGCTTCCACGTAGGCGTACATGCTGTAAGTCATGACACCTACAAAAATCCATACATCTGTGATTTCACCAGTGTCAGGATCAATGATGTGAGCAGGATCACCTGCCCAGTCAACTTCAACCTGTTCACCAGGATTTCGTGGAATATGCATGGTAGCCCGGCGTTTTTGCTCATCCAGCTGGATGTAATAGCAGAACTGAGAATACATAAGAGGCTCTTCACCTGCCATACGGCAATCCTCACAGTATTCACTCCACAAGAGTTTTTTGCTTACGCCATTGCGCAATAACTCTTTTCGGATATAGGCATAGTCAGGCATGCGTTTGTTCATAACTGATTTGTCCTTGGGAAACATCAAATCCTCTAAGGATTCATCTGTCATTGGTTCACCAAGCGGCCATGAGATGTTCAACTCATCAGCCCTTTTAAGAATCTTTGACACAGTATTTCTGGAAACACTGCAGCTAAGAGCAATGTTTCGTTCACTGAAGTTCAGACTTTTTAGTCTGATGATTTCGCGGTATTTGGTCATGATTATGACCTCCTTCATCTGTATTTACACCAACGGGTGCATATCTACAGTATAAAGGAATCTATGTAATGGTTGCTATGAATCCGGTATTGTGATTTCCACGACCGGAATGATGGTTTCCTAATGACCGGAATAGTGGCTCTGTTACACCGGAAGGGTGGCTCCCTAAGTCCGGACAGATGGCTCAAAAGGAGCCGGAATACTCATGCCCTCCAAAGGGCTGTGTTGCTACTCGCCCCAAAAGCGGTAACACAAGTATTTTAAGTTTCAGAATAAATACGATATGTTTTTGGCATTTCTATCGAGTATGTGATATGCTTTTGTTGCCCACTAGGGCCGCCTTGTATATGTTTGAGTTTGGCTTGCGCCCTCTTCTCAATATAAAATAGGCTGATTTTATTAATATCCTTGCCCTTTCCACTTACTCTATTCCCCTAATATAAAGTGGTGGTTTAGTTTTTTCAATTAAAATACTTAGGTAGAACAACATTATCAATCAGTCCAAAAACTAATTTATTATTTTCATCTAACACACCAATAACATCTTTATTATCTTTTCTTAAGATTAACATATAATCTCTTTCATTTTTGTCTGAAATTTTATAGAACTCAAAATCGTCACCACTATTTTCTAATAAAGAATTATTTAAATCAAATTCTTCAATATATTTACATTCAAATGAAAGTTGATCAGCAAGTATCTTTTCAATATACTCGCTTTGGACTTTATTTGTATTAGTTACTCTTTGTATCATAGATTTCGAATTATCATAAAAAAACAGTATACACAGTATACAAATCAATAGTAATGCTACTATACCTGAAACAATAACTTTTTTCATTTACAATCCCTCCATTTTATATTTTATACAATGTATTAAGTTATACTCTATAATAGTATATCATCAGTACGTAGTCAAGTATAAAGCATAAATATTATATGGGTGTTCCATAGACTGATTAGATCCATTCTTTAATCATTTGTTTTCATTTTTTATAGCATTAATAATCTGCTGTTTTCGTTCTTGTATGAGTTATTCAAGTTTTTCCAATTCTTCCAAAGTCTTTTTTTCATCTTCGTGTTCTAAAAAAGTGGTAACAAACTGAGATACTGATAAATCTTCATCGCCAATGTTTTTAATTGCATGAATATATTTTCTTGTTTCATATTCAGTAATTTTTTTAATGAGACCTGAACCGTATGAATATTTAAATCCTCCTGAGCCCTAACGACCTCAGCCGCAGTCAAAGGCTTTTCTGCATTCCACATAAATCACATAATAATGTTTTAAATTTTTTTATTATGAAATATAATTTAATTACATAATATATCTTTGAAAGGAGAAAAAATGCGTCATAAAAAATTTTAATTTCGCTTCTGCTTTATATATCTCTTTTGTATTTAGTAATAGCTTTAATTCCGAAGTACATGCAGGTGAGAAAATCGAAAGTTCAAGTATGACACGCGAATATCAAAACTACTCGGACATACCTGAAACTGTTCAGTCAGAAACAGATCTCACTATGTATCTTGAATCTTTAGAAAAAGTTGGTGATGTTTATCAAGCGGTTTATTCTGAAGCTGGTATTTCTCAAACGACAACAAACGGCTCAGTTTCTCCACATATTGTCGTTTCCGTATCAAAGCAAGTTACTAAAACATACCCGAACTTCGATTCTGTTCCTTCTTCAATATCTTATGAAGAATTTAACAGTACCTACAACACCTGGATGAAAGGAACTCTTTTTTGAAAAAACAGAAAGACTAGGGACAACTTTGTATGCGACTTTCGAGGGAACACTTACAGGAACTATATAACAACACTTATTAAATATTGGATGCTATCTGTTCAAATTTTTCTTCATATATATGTAATATTCTCACATGCTCATATCCAATCTCAAAAATAGAATTTCCTCTTTGATAAATCGCATTTACATATACATTATTCTCAGTACTTGCTTCCTCTTCTACTGGTTCTCCTAAATATCTTTCTGCTTCTTCCTTACACATTCCAATACTTATTTTTCCATCTCTTGATCCATAAGCTGTTGAAAGAAATCGATACAGCACCTTATTCTTATAAAATAAAATATTTACATTTTTCATACATAAACATTTCCCATCCTACGCACCCTATTCCTGAAAGGATGGTGCGATATGAAACCTAAAAATAATCATACAAATTGTAATACAAAATCTTCTAACGCTTATGATGACGATAATATTCCTAGTATCGATTTACCGCAGCATAAGAGTTCTACCGAGTCTGACTATACCGTAGAACCGCTTCCTGAATCGTCAAGACCGCGCAAAGATGGACCTGGAGGGGATTAAACGTTGCTGTTCACGCTGTGACCAACAACACGTTGGACGATGCACACAAATTGCATAGAAACGCAATTTTGACTTCGCGTTGGCCGGGAGATGTAAACAATAACAATTAATCTCCCCTGAGGCCGATACCTTAATGACTCCGGTGCCGTGCAGCGAAGTGCACGGCACGGTCTGAATAGCAACAACTCCCCTCTACATAATTACAGATACCGGGAAGGGTACCATTTTCCATCGCCTAACATATAGTAAATAAAATGATTTTATGGTGATTATATGGCATATACAGTTGTGCTTGATGCAGGCCATGGTGGTGCCAATCCCGGTGCGACCTATAATGGAAGGCAGGAAAAGGACGATGTACTGCGCCTTACACTCGCTGTCGGCCAGCTTTTGGAAAACGCAGGCATCAATGTTGTTTATACGCGTACTACTGATGTTTATGAAAGTCCATCCCAGAAGGCTGCTGAGGCAAACCAAGCGGGCGCGGACTATTTTGTCTCAATCCACCGCAATTCCAGCGTGTATCCGAACCAATATACAGGTATTGAGACACTCGTTTATAGTCTCTATGGGCCTGCCGCCATTATGGCAGAGAATATCAATGAGAATTTGCAAGCTCTCGGCTTCGTCAATCACGGAGTGAACGAGCGTACGAATCTTATCGTTTTGAATCAGACCCAGATGCCCTCTCTTTTAGTAGAGGTCGGATTTATTAACAACGACAGGGATAATGCTCTCTTCGATAGCCGTTTCCAGGAAATTGCTCAGGCTATTGCGGATGGAATTATCGATACATTAAATACACAGGGTTGACAATCTGCCTTTGTGATAACCAAGAGCTTATAATATTGTTAAAATATTATACCTTAGCCGCAAGCGGCTGCGGTATGCTTTTTGCACACTCGCTTTGCTCGGCGCAGTATAATACTGTTAAAATATTATACAATTAAATACACCCATTATAAAAGCGAAGGACTCTTTCCCAAATGAGATAGCCTTCGCTTTCCTTTCATATATGATGAATACTATAATATTTAACAATATTATACCTTCGCCTTAAACTTTCCTTCTGCACTGCTATCTTTCGCAAGGGTGCTGTACTGTCCCGACTTATTATAAGAATCGAGAAGATAGTTGCGGGTTCCCCGCTCAGTACCTTTCACATTTGCAGGCAAAGAAGTCCTCGGTTTCTCCGGTTCTCTCCAATTACTGGTAACACTATAAATAAGTTCACCCAAACGTTGGAGCAACCGCTTACCGTTGCCCGGTTCCGTTTTCAGCTCTCCGCTTACGATGCCTTCGACATCACTTACCTTTTCCACATGCTCTTCCGGTAAATTCTCTTCGACGTTTGTCTTTTCCTGTTCTAACAATGCCGTTGAGATTGCCGACGATGCTTCGCTCGCTTGCTCCTTTTCATGCAGGTTATTTTTATCATTACCGCCATCATCATTCCAGAATCCTACTGCCTTCGCAATTACACCCCTTAACCCACTCGTAAAGATATTCTTAAAAGAAAAAGAAACCTGTTCTTTTGTCACTTCCTCTTTTGTCGTTTCCAAAGTAGGAAAAGACAGATTTTCTTCTCGTTCCCAGATCACATCTTTGGCTAATTCCTCATGCTTATTATCAGTTGCCTCACGACCTCCGTTATCGTAAGACTGCATCTGATAAGGTTGGTTTTGACGAGATTGATTTTGGTAAGATTGGCTTTGATATGCCCTATTTACATTGCTGCTTCTTTCAATCATAAATATTTCCCCTCTTTTTCTCTTGTGAAACCAATATCTACAAATCTATTATGTCTTTGAATGATGTTTAGCCCTTTCACAGCATCCTCATCACTTCCTACCGGTATTCCGATTCTTTTCCGTTCCTTTGTAACAAGCATCATGCTATGAGTTCCATTCCCCGCCAACTCTCGGCTAAGCCTTCCGCCTGCATCTTCCAGCCGGTGATAAGCCCATACAATATCTTTATAATATACATATAACCACTGGTAGACTCCCTCATAAAAAATAAAGTATCTCCCATAGCGGACATTCCCCTCTGTCTTCGCAGTATTGTAATCCATCCGCACCATACGCTCATCGTACTCCGGCCCGGATACTACTGCAAACCTTACTCGTTCCTTCATCTTTTTATACCCCTATTCACTCCCGCAATCCTTACATCAAGCCAAGATCACTTCCTTTATCTTTATATCGGCTATTTCCCCATAACTGCATACTGCAATACTGTATTTTTCTTCCCCATATGAAAAGCTGCTGCTTCGGAAATAGGAACTCTTCCCCTGCTTTTCCATATCAAAGATAATTCCCTGTCCATAATGACCTCCCTCTAAGTGGTCTCCCTCAGGACTATTTTCTTCGAACTGCAAATGAAAGCCATCCATTCCCTGACTAAGCCCACTTCCTGTCAGCTTTACATAAGCTTCTTTAATGGACCACATCCGGCAAAATAACTCATCTACGTTCCTGGCTCCCCTCTTAGCCGCCAAATCGATCATTCGCTTCTCCTCTTCCGCAAAGAAACGTTCCGCCACCTTTCTCATTCCCGGCTTGTACTTTTGAATATCGGTTCCGACCTCTTCTCCCGACAAAGCACAGAGCACATATTCTCCTGAATGAGAGAGATTAAAATGGATTTTAGGATATTCCTTCAAATAAGGCTTACCATTGTCACCAAATGTATATGTTAAAGAAAGCGGCTTTGCATCCGCCTGCAAACCGCTTTCCCGGAATTGTATTTCCCGCACTCCCTCTTGAATCAAATATCCTGCAAGAATGCTTCTTTTTTTATCCATTTCCTGCTTACACTGCCTTACCTTTTCCTGTCTTACTACATCAATTTTCTTATAGTACTTCAGAAAAAGTTTCGGATCTGACAATGCCTTAATATTTGCAATATATAAATCAATCACTTTTGCTCCCATCTGCCCGCTTCTGCGGACACTCAAATCAGGGAGTTGAAAGATTTTTTCTTTCAACCATTTCTCCGGCATTTACGCTTCTACATCTACAGGTTCTTCCTTTTGGCTAATTGCGATTCCAAGTTCCTCTAGCTGTACTTCATCCACCACATCCGGTGCATTCGTAAGCAGACAAGAAGCGTCCTTCACCTTCGGGAATGCCATTACATCACGAATACTGTCCGCTTTCACCAATAGCATAACGAGGCGGTCAAGACCATAAGCAAGTCCGGCATGAGGAGGTACTCCATATTTAAAAGCATTCAATAAAAATCCGAACCGATTATACGCATCCTCTTTCTCAAAGCCTAACACCTCGAACATCTTCTCCTGAATGTCATTTTGGAAAATACGGACTGAGCCGCCACCCAGTTCCACACCGTTTAATACAATATCATAAGCTTTAGCACGCACTCTTCCCGGGTCGCTGTCCAAATATGACAGGTCTTCGTCCATAGGCATAGTGAAAGGATGATGTACAGCCGCAAAACGCTTATCCTCTTCATCCCATTCAAGGAGAGGGAACTCTGTTACCCATACGAAGTTAAACTGATTCTCATCAATCAAGCCCATCTGCTTAGCAAGTTCTATACGAAGCGCACCGAGTACACTCCAAACGATATTATTTTTATCCGCAGCGAATAAAAGAAGATCTCCTTTTTCTCCACCCATCGCCTTTACCAATGTGTCGAGCTGTTCCTCCGTCATAAACTTAGCAAAAGAAGACTTATAACTGCCATCCTCTTCGATACAAAGATATGCCAATCCTTTAGCGCCATATCCTTTGGCATAATCAATCAAGGCATCGATTTTCTTACGCGGCATCGCGCCCTGTCCCTTGGCATTGATACCTCTGACAGAACCTTCATTCTCCAAAGCCGAAGTGAATACACCAAATCCGCAATCTGAAACAACATCCGATACATCGGTAAGCTCCATTTCAAAACGGGTATCCGGTTTATCCGAGCCATAACGATTCATAGCATCTATCCATTTAATACGAGGGATAGGAAGGCTTACTTCCAAGCCAATCGCTTCCTTGCAAACAAATTTGAGCAATCTTTCGTTGACATCGATTACATCCTCCACATCCACGAAGGATAATTCCATATCCACCTGAGTGAATTCCGGCTGTCTGTCGGCACGTAAGTCTTCGTCGCGGAAACATTTCGCAATCTGAAAGTAACGATCATAACCGGAGCACATCAAAAGCTGCTTAAAGAGCTGAGGAGACTGAGGAAGACCATAGAAGTTGCCCGGATGTACACGGCTCGGCACAAGATAATCCCTCGCACCTTCCGGTGTGGACTTTCCGAGAATCGGAGTTTCAATTTCCAGGAATCCTTCTTCCGTCAGAAATCTACGAATCGAAGCGGTAATATTACTTCTTAAAATCAAGTTTCCTTGCAGATCCGGCCTGCGCAAATCCAAATAACGATATTTCAACCGAAGCTCTTCCTTCGTCTTAGAATCCGCTTCAATTGGAAAGGGCGGTGTATCCGCTTCCGATAAAATACGAATTTCCTTTGCACGGATTTCGATATCGCCGGTTGCCAGGTTCTCATTAACAGCACCGGCTCTTTTTTCCACGGTTCCTACAACTGCCACTACGAATTCACTTCTTATTTTTTCCGCTTTCGCAAAATTATCCGCACCACAATCGCTCTCTTCAAATATCATTTGGAGAAGACCCGAACGATCTCGTAAATCTACAAAAATAATACCGCCTTTATTTCTCTGCTTCTGAACCCAACCCATAACGGTTACTGTTTCGCCTACATTACTCCCAGACAACTCGCCGCAGCGATGCGTTCTTTTTAAACCTTTCATCGATTCTGCCATTCTGCCATTTCCTCACATTCTATTTTATCTCGTAACTGTTCACTACCTTCACAGTTACTTTATTATTTCTGCAACGGATCTTTATAGAACTCTTCAAATTCCATATAGCCTTCCGCATTTAACTGCTCTTTTTGGAACTTCTTATTCTTATTCATACGCGCCACAAGAACCTGCATGCCTTTCTGGCGCTCTTCCTGCGCTTTTGCAATAATATCGCACAGTTCCTTCGTCCCGATGCCCTTTTCTATCAAGTATGCTACTTTTTTGCTTTCTCCCGGGATTTCGAATCCTTTTTCCATCATAATAAGAATGATACGCTCAAAACCTATGGAAAACCCACAAGCCGGAACATCGTTTCCTGTGAACTTACCGATCATCTTATCATAACGGCCGCCGCCACCGCAGCTTCCGCCGAATTCCGGCATTGCAACTTCAAAGATAGTACCTGTATAGTAAGACATTCCCCGAACAAGAGTAGGATCGAAGACGATTTCAAACTCCGAAGCCTTTGTCGCCTTCACGCTCGCAATAATCTCCTGCAGGCTTTCTTCTACTTCAGGTTCCATAACACCCTGCAGTTTCCGGGCTAAATAGGAAAGACCATCCTCCGCATCTTCCATCCCGCGGAATAGTTCCAGATATTTCGTGATACTTTCCTCTGAAAAACCACTTTCTTTCAGTTCACGAGATACACCATCTCTCCCTATTTTATCCATTTTATCCAAAATAATAAATACGGTATCGTAAGAAGCTTCCTCGAATCCACTATAAGCTGCCATAGCCTTTAAGATACGTCTCTCATTAATCCGAATCTGAAAGTTCCGAAATCCCAGCTTACCGAGGGTCGTCGTCGTCGCAAGTATCAATTCTATTTCCGCTAAATTAGATGGTTCACCGAGAATATCGATATCGCACTGCATAAACTGGCGGTAACGTCCCTTCTGAGGCCTGTCCGCTCTCCATACATTCCCCATCTGCAACGCTTTAAAAGGAGAAGGTAGTTCATTCGCATGATTCGAATAATACCGCACAAGGGGAACGGTCAAATCATAACGGAGCCCTCCGTCTACCAAGTCTTCCTCACTCTGCGCTGTATCGAGATTCAACTTCTCTCCTCTTTTTAGAATCTTAAAGATCAGCTTTTCATTCTCTCCACCCTGTTTATTGCTCAAATTAGCGATATTTTCCACACAGGGAGTCTCGATGGAAGAAAAGCCGAACTTTCCGTAGGTCTCTTTAATTACGCCAATCACATAATCCCGAAGCTGCATCTCTGCAGGCATAATATCCTTCATGCCGGTAACCGGCTTCTTACTCAGTGCCATAATTTTGCTCCTATTCCAATTACATTTCTCCAGTAGCTGTTCAGTACCTTCGCAGTAAATGTGCAGACCTGCTGAATAGCTACTTTCTCTATTACATCTGTCACTTAGTCGATTTTACACTGTTTCTTACTGTTTTTCAACAGAAAAATCCCAGGCAAACAACTTCCGCTTCCGTTCGATCATCTCATCGATCCGTTCGATATATAAGGCTACATCCTTTACATTGTCCGTCCGTTCAATTCTCCCGTCCGGAAATACTGCCTTGGATATGCTCCCAGCTCCGAGGGCTGCTATCGTCTGCTTCTCTTCCATAATGAGGATATTATAGATTCCGTATTTACCGGGAGTCGCATATCCTACATTCTCGAAATTGCCGGACATGTTCTTCTGACGGTATAAATAGTACGCATCCATTCCCATATCCAGGGCTGCATCTGCTGCTATTTGCATAGTAACATCCGTATTATGAAGCGTAGCAATTCCCTTCTCTTCAATCCATTCGTTCATCTTCGAAGCCCGCTTAATTGCCAGAGAATGAACGGTCAGACTGTCAGGATACAGCTCTTTAATAGCTTCCATCGTATGAATTACATCTTCCTTCGACTCCTCAGGGAGCCCCAGGATAATATCCATATTAATATTATCAAAGCCTTCTTCCCTGGCTGCCTCGAATGCTTCTTTTACCTGTGAAACACTATGTTGTCTTCCGATTAGCTTCAAAGTCTCTTCTTTCATCGTCTGCGGGTTTACCGAAATACGGGTAATACCGTGCCTTTTCAACACCTTTAGCTTCTCTCTCGTAATGCTGTCAGCCCGTCCGGCCTCCACCGTGAATTCCTGCAAGCGGCTCAGATCAAAATGGGTCTTCAATGCGGTAAGCAGCCTGTCCAGCTCCTCCGGCTCCAGCGTTGTGGGTGTGCCGCCGCCAATATAAACCGTATCCAATATTTTATCCCGGAACGCTTCTGCAACGAAGACCATCTCCTTCTCCAGTGCTTCCAGATAATCCGATACCCTCTTCCTCCATGCCCCAATCGGATAGGAGGTGAAAGAACAATAAAGGCAAGTAGTAGGACAAAAAGGAATTCCGATATATAAGCTGTATCCATCCTGATAATGCAAGGTAGAAAGAAGCTCTTTCTCACGTCTCGCAATATCAATACTAAGGGTACCTTTTTCCTCACTGATTAAGTATGTCTCTTTCATATGGCGAAGGATCTCTCCCTCACCTTTCCCTTCCTCCAGCATAGCCATAGGAATTTTCGTAGGCCTTATTCCCGTCAACGTTCCCCAGGGCAGCTCTTTTCCGAGATGTTCCGATAGCCCTTTGTAAATCAATTGTTTTAACAGATCTCTCACCGTCTGGCGGTCAGCATCCTTACTGTGAGATACTTCCTTAATTCCAAATGTGCTCCGAGGCCCTTGTACTGTTATGAGGGTCATCTGTATATGAGTTTCTTCAAATTGAATCGATATATTATGTGCTTCTTTCAGCTCTTCTTCACACGATACCTTTATTTCCTCTTCCGGATAAAAAGCTTTCACGAGAGAATGGATATCGTATTCGAATTGCGGTTTATTAATGTAAATTACAAGCATTTATTATTTCTCCTCTATGCGTTGAATAATTATTACATTATATCATTTACTGCACTTTAAACAAAGACTTTTTATTTAGGAATGAATTTAGTTACTGTTAAGACCGTGTCGTGCACTTCGCTGCACGGCATCGGAGTCATTAAATATCGGCGCTTCAGCACATCCAGCCCCTCGCCGCAGGCGACTTAAATGGGCAGGATGTTGTTACAGTGCACACCTGTAGGATATGCACTGTAATAATTTATCTTGCCAGAATCTTCATTTTCCAGTATTTTATGTATAAGGCGATATCCAAGCAGATACAGCTTCTGTAATCTGAAAAGGTTTCTTACATAAATATAGATAATCGTGAAGGGAGATATTATATTGAAAAAATCATCTTTATATGTCCGCCGCATTACAATCTCTGCGGCATTTCTTAGTATTGCCATCGTTCTTAGAACGATGTTTACCTTTGAAGTCCCTCTGTTCGGGCAAAATGGTATGCGTATCGGGATTGCGGATATCTTTTCTTTTATGCCTGCCATTTTATTCGGTCCCATATATGGAATGATTGTCTCGGGAATTTATGATATTCTGGGCTTTATCATCAAACCCACCGGTCCGTTTATTCCGCTTATGACCATAACTGCTGTCTGCGGCGGCTTTATCAGAGGTGCTTTGTGGTCTCTCTTAGGTCATAGAAGCAGCAAGAAAATGAGAGTTATCGTAATAACCTGTTCTATACTCTTATTGTTAGTCGGTATCTCTAATATTACCTTCCTATCTTCGGATGGCATTCACGCCGGTTTCTACGAAACAGTACCGAAAGAAGAAATTAATACGGAGAATATGCACCTTGTCAGTAAGATGCTGATTTCCAGAACGATTGACACCAAGGATCCTTCCGGGAATCTTGCCACGTATATTCTCTTTATGACAACAGGAGTGATGGGCAGTGCCATTCTTGGAATAGTTCTCCTTTTTGCCGATTTCTTTATATCCAAGAAGTTTCTGAAAGATACACAAAAAGGCCAAGTTCCCCAGCTTCTTATTGTTCTGCTGGTTTCCGGCCTGATTGTCACTACTCTCAATACTTTTGTGCTGCGAGAAGTTTTCTCTTCATGGAAACTCCTTCCATTCAGCGTGATATGGATTCCCCGGCTTATTGAAGAAATCTCGAGCAACACGATTTATACATATTTTATGGCTATGCTCCTCGGTGTCCTCAGAAGGCAACGGGGGCTTCAGGAACTAATTACGACGCCCACATCTACCAAGGGATACTGAATCCGCTCAGTCCTTATTATTTCCATACCTTAGGGTATAATAAACAGAAACTCCTGCGTCTATCAAAAAGCAAAATAAAATTAATGTTAATAATCCATTTGTGAAAACATCCGTATTAAAATAGGTCAGTATATCGTTTTTCCCTGTGATCGCCTTCCCTGTTACTTCCCGCAGCTTCGTCACAAAGTCTGCGTTCCACAGGGGAAATCCTTTTAAGAAAATAGCAGCCATAACAAATCCTATAACATCCATTACAATAGTTGTTATCATTACCTGATAATTATAACGTCCGGCAATAAGCTTCACAAGGTCACTGATAATTCCCGTCATGATGCTAATAGCGATAAATGGGAATGCTCTATTCCAAGCGGAGAAGTCAAATATAGGAATGGATACTATCGATTCTCCCAATGTGACCCATACGCCCATCAATTGCGGCTTATAAGCAAAAAGAACGAGGATCAGGATACCAAACACAATACCCACTATACTTTCCCCTCTGCTAATGAGCGCTTTTTTATAAGGAATGGGCGGTAACTTTTCTACGGACCAAGCTTCGGATTCCGTGTCGAGCTTCACATGGTATCTTTGTAACAGTGCAAAAATCAGAGTAATAACTCCAAACACTTCAAGCAAGGCGGAAGGAATTGTAACTCCTATACCTAATAACTCCATCCACAATCCGCTCGTAATCGATTCAGCATCTATTACCGTTACCATCGCTGAAATAATGTTGGAGATAAGGAGACCTGCTCCAACGCAAATAAGAATAATTTTCAATAAATAGCGGTAGCTGTCATAATACTCTCCACTGATTAAAGCATCATGGTCTCCCCGATAGCTTCTTGCCATCCTGGAAGGATTCCCTAATTCGTTCAGTACTAGCTTCTCACATTCTTCACGGCTATACTCACCACTTTCTTCCCGCTCCTCTA
The DNA here is from genome assembly GCF_030863805.1 of Kineothrix sp. MB12-C1. Taxonomy (NCBI): domain Bacteria; kingdom Bacillati; phylum Bacillota; class Clostridia; order Lachnospirales; family Lachnospiraceae; genus Kineothrix; species Kineothrix sp. MB12-C1. The sequence goes on along the minus strand of NZ_CP132957.1, from coordinate 3,314,903 downwards.
TCATATCCTCTATCAAAGTACGCAGTTCCCTTTTTATATCTTCTCTTTGTTTCTCAGGCAGATGTCTTACTACATCATATAAATATCGTTCTACAAATTCGTGAGATGTATGATTTTTCATATTGAGCTGCTCCCTCCTCTTATACACCTTGTTCCAGCAGGTGATTCATACTTTCTGTCATTTCCCGCCATTGCTTTACCAACCTGTCATAAACCGCATCACCCAGAATAGTTCTCCTATAATATTTTCTTGGTTTACTTCCATCCGTCTCCCATTCACTGATAAGAAGTCCCTGTTTCTCCAATCGGCGAAGCAGCGGATAGAGAGTATTGGTATCTATAGGGACTCCTTTATCTTCCATAGCCTTGACTAAGGTATATCCGTACTGCGGTTTGCTTAACTGGCTAAGAACGCTGAGGACAATAGTCCCTCTTCGAAGTTCCAAAGTTAGAGATGATAATATTTCGTTCAGTTCTTCCATTTGATAACTATGCCCCTTTCCATTTTTTCTTTCCCTGTGTGTTACATTATAGTGTATACCACACACTATTGTCAATAACAAAATATATGGATTTTAAATGTATAAAAACATCGCGAAAATCATTACAGCAGATATACTGAAAGGCATATTAATAAAACATTTTTATCATTTATATTTTTGCTTTTATAATCAATCTGATAAATATAAATAAAAGTACCGGAAAACAACACATGGTATTGTTTCCCGGTACTTTTATTTATTCACTATAACGTAGTAAAAGCTGCCGATGTCCCTTCTATACTACTACGCTCTTTATATTCTGTCCGCCACTCCTACAAAAAGGGATTGTGCTGCTTCTCCCATCCGATTTCCGTCGCATCTCCATGCCCCGGATATACCTTTACTCCATCGGGAAGAACGAACAACTTTTCCTTAATTGCTCTTGTAAGTGCACTCATACTTCCCGTTGGGAAATCAGTTCTTCCCACCGATTCCTGGAACAGTGTATCGCCGCTTATAAGAATGCCCTCTTCTTCAATATAAAAGCAACAGCTTCCGATCGTATGTCCGGGGGTAGCGATCAGCTTACATGTAATTCCTGCGATCGTTACTTCTTCCCCATCTTCCAAATATACGTCCGGCACTACCGTGTAAGCCCGGCCCGCCTGCCTTGACACATTATTCTCTGCATCCTCGCACAGCACCTTTTCTTCTTTAGAAGCATATATCTTCGCACCGCTTAACCGGCGAAGATCTTCGCTTCCCCATATGTGATCGAAATGTCCATGCGTTAAAAGAATTCCTTTGACTACAAGACCATTCTCATTTAAAGTTTCATAAATATAATCTCCGGAATCTGCCGGATCGATCACTATTGCATCGCTGCTTCCCTCTCGATAGAGAAAATAGCAGTTTGTTTGACAAATTCCAAGCACCATGCGTCCGATTTTCAACTTTGCCATGCTTACCTCTTTCTTCATTACATCTTCGCTATTGCGTACCCATTCTTATCCCGTCGTTCTCTCAATATCGATAATACTTTCCACCGAACGAATCTTATCAATAATTCTATTTAATTCTTCCCGGCTTCTAATTTCGAATGACATGGACATCGTTACCAGTCCCTGTTTACTCGTTCTCGTATTCATCGATAAAATATCCACATTTTTCTCCGTCAGACTACGCGATATATCTGCCAGAAGACCACTGCGGTTATTGGCATATATCATGATTTCGGCAATATATTTCTCACTCGCCATTTCCTCCGACGACTGCTGCCATTCTGCATCGATAAGCCTTATCCGTTCCATTTCCGGCATATTTATTACATTGATACAATCTGTCCGATGGATAGATACTCCTCTTCCCCTCGTTACGAAGCCGACGATCTCATCTCCCGGAACCGGACTGCAACATTTGGAGAAACGTACCGCTACATCGTGAATCCCCTTCACCGTAATACCGCCCTTTGACTTGGCGACTACCTTTCTGTGGCTGGCTCCTTCGGCTACAGAGGCGAGAACCTCCTCATCCGTCATCTCCTTTTTATGAGCCTTATCATACAATTCCTGCATCTTGTTGATGATCTGGCCTTCTTTTAAGCCGCCATGCCCCACTGCCGCATGAACAGAATCCCAATCCTTAAAGCCGTATTTTTGCATAATCGCATTCATATACTCCGGCTTCATAATATCGAGAGTATTGATTGCTTTTGCTTTGCAATAAGCTGCAAGAAGTTCCTTGCCTTTAATAATATTATCTTCTTTTAACTCATTCTTAAACCACTGATTAATTTTACTCTTAGCCTGGGTACTTTTCACCACGCTCAGCCAATCACGGCTGGGACCCTTGGAGTTTTGAGAAGTCATAATCTCAATACGGTCACCGTTTTTAATCTCATAATCGATAGTTACCAGTCTGCCATTTACCCTGGCACCGATCATCTTGTTACCTACTGCACTATGGATACTGTAGGCGAAATCAATCGGTGTAGAACCGGCCGGAAGATTCTTCACATCCCCCGTAGGAGTAAAACAGTATACGCTGTCTGAGAACAGATCCAGATCGCTCTTCAACAGATTCAGGAATTCCTTATTATCGGACATATCCCTCTGCCATTCCAGAATCTGACGCAGCCAGACGAGTTTTTCTTCCTCCTGCTCCTGCGCTTTCTTTCCGTCAGAGGCTTCTTTATATTTCCAATGGGCCGCAATACCATATTCCGCCGCCTTATGCATCTCATAGGTTCGGATTTGAATTTCAAAGGGCTGCCCATTCGTACCGATAAGCGTCGTATGAAGCGAACGATACATATTGGGCTTTGGCATAGCGATATAATCCTTAAAACGACCCGGAATTGGCTTATACATCTCGTGTATCACACCGAGTGCCGCATAGCAATCCTTAACCGAGTCCACAATAATTCGAACAGCGAACAAGTCATAAATCTGATCGATACTCTTATCCTGATTCACCATCTTCTTATAGATACTGAAAAAGTGCTTAATACGGCCATCGATCTGCGCTTTAATATCCGCATTCTCAATATGTGTGCTCAATTCATTTACAATTCCCTGAATATAATCTTCACGCTCACTTCTGCGAATCGCAATTTTATTCACCAGATCATAATAAATCTCCGGCTCCAAATATTTTAATGATAGGTCATCGAGCTCTACTTTAATCTTAGAAATACCGAGCCGCTGCGCAATAGGCGCATAAATATCCAAGGTCTCCCTCGCAATCCTTTGCTGCTTCTCGGGAGGCATATGCTTTAACGTACGCATATTATGCAATCTGTCCGCAAGCTTAATTAAGATGACCCGAATGTCCTTGGCCATGGCAAGAAACATTTTACGAAGATTCTCCGCCTGCAATTCCAGCTTATCGGAAGTCTTTCCTTCGTTATCGCCGGAAAGCTGCAACTGTTGGAGCTTCGTAACGCCATCCACCAGCAACGCCACATCCGAACCGAATTCTTTCTCAATTTCTTCTTCCGTCATAATGGTATCTTCTACCACATCGTGCATTAGTCCCGCAGCGATAGTCTCTTTATCCAACTCTAAATCCGCCAGAACAATCGCTACATATAAAGGATGAATGATATACGGCTCTCCCGACTTTCTCACTTGATCCTTGTGAGCTTCATAGGCTATCTTATACGCTTTTTCAATCAATGAGATATCATCTGACGGGTGATATTTCCGCACACGGGAAATAAGGTCCTGAAACAATTGTTCCGGACTCTGGAATTCCTGAATGTCTTCAATTTTTCCGTCATCGAAGACCACTTCTTTCATTTCTGTTTTTTTCTCTTTCTTTTCTTCTGTCATACTTATCACCGGCCATATATTCTTATTGATTTTATTAATAGCTTATATAATAGTCTTATCTAATTCCCCTATCTCCTATTTCATAACTGTTCAGTGCCCTCACAGTTACCCTATTTCCCCTCATAACAAATCGCTGATTCCAGTCTATAGTCCTCTAATTTATCGCGTCCCTTCAAACCTGCCAACTCGATCAATACAACAATACCTACCACCTCTCCGCCAAGAGTTTCTATAAGGCGTATCATAGCTTGCGTCGTTCCGCCTGTCGCGACTAAATCATCTACAATTAGTACCTTTTGCCCCGGCTTGATGGAATCCTTATGCATTTCAATCGTCGCCTTACCATACTCCAGATCATAATCGATGGCTACCGTTTCACAGGGAAGCTTTCCCTTTTTACGAATGAGCACAAAAGGCTTCTTCAAATTATATGCAATAGGTGTCCCGAAAATAAATCCTCTTGACTCAGGGCCTGCCACTACATCGAATTCCAAATCCTTCACCAACTCCTGCATGGTATCCACCGCGAGCTGTAAACCATCCGCATCCTGCAACACACTCGTCACATCTCTAAAAATAATACCTTCCTCTGGAAAATCCGGAATACTCCTTACATATTCTTCCAATTTCTTCATCGTCTGCTTCTCCATTTCCATTTATCCATTCTCATTTCGCCGGCACAATCTCTGTAACAGTTCACTACCCTCACTTATACCTACTTATTAGGCACAATCTCTATCCAGTAATTATCAGGGTCATTGATGAAATAAATACCCATCTCTTTATTTTCAAAACAAATACATCCCATTTCCTTATGTTTATTATAAGCAGCTTCCATATCATCTACCACAAAGGCAAGATGAAATTCATTATCGCCTAAATTGTAGGAATCCTTTTCCCAATCGCGTAGCCATGTCAACTCTAATTGATGATTTGTCCTTTCATCACCTAAAAAAGCGAGCTCAAAGCTGCCGTCCGAAGCCTTATGTCTTCTAATCTCTTTAAGCCCCAGCGCTTCCTTATAAAAGCTCACAGACTTCTCTAAATCAACTACATTAAAATTATTATGCGCAAATGTAAATTTCATATGAATAATCTCACCTTCCTCATAGTCAGCAGCTCGCTGCTCTTTTCTGCGATAAGTCTATCGAATCCCATTATATTATTAATTATTTATTAAGTCAATCTAATAGATTGAGGCTGCAACCCTTCCGGTCTTGCAGCCTCATACTTTTCACTATATTCCGATATTTTACAAATGGTGACAGAAATTACATCATTCCGCCCATTCCTCCGGCAGGCATTGCCGGGGCATCTTCTTTGATGTTCGCTACAACGGATTCCGTTGTAAGAAGTGTAGAAGCTACACTCGTTGCATTCTGAAGAGCACTTCTTGTTACCTTGGCGGGATCAAGAATACCTTCTGCAACCATGTCTACATATTCTTCTTTTAATGCATCGAATCCTATGCCTACCTCAGCTTCTTTTACATTATTGATAATTACAGAACCTTCAAGACCTGCATTAGCCGCGATATGATACAGCGGAGATTCTAATGCCTTCAGAACAATCTTCGCTCCTGTCTTCTCATCGCCTTCCAATACCTCTGCTAATTTCGCAACTTCCTTGGACGCATGGATATACGCGGAACCACCACCTGCGATAATTCCTTCTTCCGCTGCTGCTCTTGTTGCATTCAAAGCATCTTCCATACGAAGCTTCGCTTCTTTCATCTCGGTCTCTGTAGCAGCACCTACACGAATAACTGCAACTCCTCCTGCCAATTTTGCAAGACGCTCCTGGAGTTTTTCTTTATCGAAATCTGAAGTAGTCTCTTCAATTTGTTTCTTAATCTGTGCAATTCTTGCCTGAATCGCTTCTTTATCGCCTTCTCCGTCAACGATTACCGTGTTTTCCTTCTGTACTTTCACGGATTTCGCACGGCCGAGCTGTTCCATCGTAGCTTCTTTCAGATCAAGGCCGAGTTCTTCACTAATAACCTGACCACCTGTGAGAATTGCGATATCTTCGAGCATAGCTTTTCTTCTGTCGCCATAGCCCGGAGCCTTTACTGCAACTACGTTGAATGTTCCACGAAGTTTATTTACGATTAATGTAGTGAGAGCCTCTCCCTCTACGTCTTCAGCTACGATAAGTAACTTCGCACCGGACTGTACGATCTGCTCTAAAAGAGGCAAGATCTCCTGAATGCTGGAAAGCTTTTTATCTGTAATCAGGATATAAGGATTATCAAGAACTGCTTCCATCTTATCCATATCTGTTGCCATGTATGCGGAAATATATCCTCTATCGAACTGCATACCTTCTACGAGGTCAAGTTCTGTCTGCATTGTCTTAGATTCTTCAATTGTGATAACGCCATCGCCGGATACCTTCTCCATAGCGTCGGCTACCATCTGGCCTACTTCATCATCGCCGGAAGAAACTGCTGCTACTCTGGCAAACTGTTCTTTTCCATTTACCTTAGAGCTCATCTTCTCGATCGCTTCCACTGCACATTCCGTAGCCTTCTTCATACCTTTTCTTAAGATGATCGGGTTAGCTCCTGCTGCAAGATTCTTAATTCCTTCGTTAATCATCGCCTGTGCGAGTACGGTAGCGGTTGTTGTACCATCACCAGCCACGTCATTTGTCTTCGTCGCCACTTCTTTTACAAGCTGTGCTCCCATATTTTCAAAGGCATCTTCGAGTTCGATTTCTTTTGCAATCGTAACACCATCATTGGTAATAAGGGGTGCGCCGAAAGATTTATCCAGCACTACGTTTCTTCCCTTAGGTCCCAAAGTTACTCTTACCGTATCCGCTAACTGATTAACGCCTGCCTCTAATGCTGCGCGGGCTTCTGCGCCATTTTTTAATTCCTTTGCCATGTCATTAAACCTCCTGAATAATTGTTTCTATCATTTACTGAATTACTGCTAAGATATCGCTTTGTTTCACGATGATGAACTCTTCTTCATCAACTTTAACATCTGTACCGGCATATTTAGAATAAATAACATTATCTCCTACTTTTACTTCCATTTTCACTTCTTTGCCGTCCACCATTCCACCGGGACCTACTGCGATAACTTCCGCCTGCTGCGGTTTTTCCTTATTCTGTCCGGGAAGTACAATTCCTGACTTGGTCGTTTCTTCTGCTACCAGTTGCTTTAATACTACTCTGTCACCTAATGGTACTAACTTCATTTTCGAAACCTCCTTATATCAAATTCAATTTTCTTTTTAAATTGCTAGCACTCTTTTTCATCGAGTGCTAATTGCTAAAACATATATTAGATTTATATGCAAGTATTTGCAACTGTAATCACAGAAAACAAATGCCCGTTATCTTCACTTATCTTACGTTATCTCTTTTTTTCTTTTGTTTTCTTACTTTCTTTTATATTTTACTATTTAATAATTATTTTATATTTAGGATCGTGAGGCACAAAGTGCGGAACAATCCGCAGGATTTTACTTCTGCAGACCGCGTTCAAGGCGTTCCTTGTATCCGGGCGCGCTTTTAATTTCCAGCTTATTATTGAACATTTCATATTCTGCATCCGATATTTTATCCTTAAGCGGTTCCTCCACATTCGTTTTATAAACAATTCCTATAGCAACCGATGGTGCTAACACAGTATTCTCATTATAGGCAAGGCAAGCCTTTTGTATTCTCTCGGCATAATCCTCTGCCTCATTCTCCTCTGCCATCGGAATAAGTACAAGGAAAACATCCCCATCAATTCTGCCTATTATGTATTCCGACTTCGCTTCGTTCATTACAATGGAAGCAACAAGCTGTATAAGGCTATCGCTTTCATCCACACCGAACTTATCATAGACGAACTTCCAATCGTTAATATTGATATTCAAAACGGCAACCGGGACCATCTCTGCACGATCCAACACATTCATCCGGATCTCCATATAGTTCTTACTATATACTCCTGTGAGAATATCTTCCTTTTCACCATATTTATTTTGGTAATGTTCCTTGTTCAGTTTCAGCTCCAGCTCTTCCATATAAGAGATGGATTCCCTATGCATGTAGACTTCATTGCCAAGGCGGGCAAGTAAGGAAAGAGATAAATCTACGAACTTTTGGGCGTTCTCTTTTCTTTCCTCCAAAACCTTATCGTATTTCACATACAAATGTCCTACCGTACGATTACAGATTCTTAACTTCTCTCCCGGCTGATTCACCACATCCGGCACAAAACCATCAAAGTTACCAAGGGTAATTGCTCTTTCTCCATGGCGATCGGTCAAAAGCAGTTCCACACCATACTCATCCACAATCGCTCCAAGATATTTCTCCAGATCTTTTATGGAATACAGATTCTTAATAGCATAACTTCTGATATTTTCTTTGATTCTCTCTTCAAAAGAAACCACATGATAACCCATAATCCCTACCTCTCTTTTCTTTATTCAAAGTTTATATTCTCTTTTTCATTCCCACGCTTCTATTTTCTATGTCTGGGCGAAAAAGGAACTTTCTTTTTCCGTCTCTTTGTAAGTCTCTTGATAACCATTTCCATTAACGATATATTGTACTTCACCTATAGGCATTTCTATTCCGTTACTATTTCTATTTTCTTCTTTTTCTGTCTTTTCCGGAAGACGTTCATATTCACCGCTTTCTTTGAATTCTTTATAAGCATCGGTAAGTGCGGCTGTCAGCATTTCTCTATCGGGGTCTTTTTCACTGATACTGCTCATCGCCAACTGATAGGCCGCTTCCGCTTCCTGCTTCGAACGGCACGCTTTCAGTCTGTTCTCCAGTGCCTGACGCATCATTTGAGCTCGTAACGCTTTGGCATACATGATTGGATCAGTTCTGGATAAAAAGTCCAATTCCGCAGGCGTAAGCTTCTTCCCTGCCCGTATCTTCGCATAAATTCTCTGTGCATACTTCGCTTTATCCTCTTCGCTTTTACCTGTCTCCTTACAAAATACATAATCTAAAACCTGCTGTCCGAATGCTGCTCTTGCATTCCCTGATTCAGCAGCCATATTTATTTCAGCATTCCCGCTTAGCTTCCAATTCATTATCATTTATTGATCTTTGTCCCCTTCCCTATTTTCTTATATCTCTATAACTGTCCATCTACCATAAGCCCCTTGATATCCTCTCCCAGCAACTCTGCGTCCCGCAATATCTTATCAATCTGCTGCTGCAGCTCCTTCTGATCCAAGGCATTTTTACTAATTTCCTCTACCAATTCCTCCTGCTCTTTCTTCTCATCCTTTACTTCCTGCAGGCGTTCTTGTTCTTCTTTCTTTTTCTTCGCTGCTTCCTTCGCCGCATCCACAAGTTCCTGCATGTCCTCATCCAGATGCGACTTCGCTTCTGTACGCAACATATTAATAATAGAATCCGAAGTTATTTTCAAGAGCTCTTCTACAGCCTTAGTCACTTTAATCATCCCGGTGTTTTTGGCAAGATCAATATTAGCCTGAGCAAGAGCACGGACACCGCTTTCAATCGCATTATCCAATTGTGAAACGGATTCATTGAATGCGGAAACAGCACGATCAAGCGCTAACGCTTCTCTTTGATATTCGGTCAAAGGCCCCATTTCTGCAAGCTTTTCTATCTCCTCCTCATTCAAGCCGTCCAATGTACCATCTTTTATGGCTGCATATGCCTTCCGGATCAACTCCAAATCCTTCTGTTCCCGGCTATCATCCAAGACGCCATACGTTTCTTGTAAGCGCCTCATCTCTTCTATCCCGTCATTTCTGTAACGGCTATTGTTAACAAGGCTATTTCTCTTCTCTCTCAACTCTTCCAGGCCGTCGCGCATTTCGTTTAGTCTGTCCGTAATCTTCTGATCACTGGCAAATTGGTCTCTCATCATCTTTGCGACCTGCTTTCTTGCCTGTAACCGCTTACTTTCCGCACGGTCCGTCATCATACCGTCTATATTCCCGGCAAAAATGGCACCGTTACTAATCTGTCCTTTCCTTTCTTCTTTCCGACCGATTTTAGATGTGCTCATATTCAGTTCTGTTAGCGAATTGATTCTTACCGCTTTCATTTTTATACCTCGCGTCCGCCCCGGCGGATTCAAAATCAAAAGCTGAAAATGCTTTTCTTTCAGCTTTCTTCCCCTATGTATTCCTTATTGATTCCACAATGCATATTCTATTATTATATATCGGTACGTAACGAAAAATAGTTAAGAAGAGATAGGGCGAACGTTTATTTCCTTCTGCCTGGTTCTCCTCCTCAGACCTCTTCCACAGAAAGGCTCATGCTAATTACGCCGATCACAGCCACAATGGCTCCCACGAGTAGAGTGGTACTTGCACCATAGTTATCCAACATACGTCCACCAACTACGCTGGCGAATACGCCGCCTAAGGTAATTGCCGTCGTAACCAACGACTGTCCTTTAACCATATCCGCCCGATTGAGAAGTTTTCCTACATAATAGACAGAAGCCGGTATAAACAGTGCATAGCCGCCTGACTGGAAAAGTTGAGCCACATAAATCATTTCCACCGAGGTTGCCATAAAAAAGAGAATGCTTTTCACTACGAAGAAAAAACCTGAAATGCGAAGCAATTTTCTGCATCCCACTTTCTGCACGATTTTAATGAACAGTATCATCGCCGGCAGCTCCACCACCGCAGAAATGGCACTTGCCACCCCCATGCTGGCACTGTCACCGCCTACGCTTTCGATAATCTGAAACAGATAATTACAGCTTAATACATGATAATAGAAAATGAAAGTAACTCCTACCAAAAAGATAAAAAACTTCATATGTAATCTGAGAAATGTAACTAAATCTTGCGCCTCTTTCGTCTCTTCCTTTCTCTTCTTGTCCACAGAGTCATGACCTTTTTTCTCCCACTGTTCTCCTTCTTTTAAGTCCTTCTTTTGCCTCAGCAAAATACTTACACTGCCAAATATTCCTACAGCGAGAATAACCGTGGAAAAGGGAATCAAAGATACCGTATAATACCTTAATAAAACACCTATCACAGTGGATATTACAGCATAGGAAAAAGAGCCGCATGCCCTGCATACGCCAAAATTAACGAAGATTCCCCTTTCTTCCAACTGTACCGATATCGTGTTGATAAAGGGCTGAAGTACCATAACGCCCACAATAGCCAAAGTAATACAAGTACTTACCAAAAAAGAGGCTTCTTTTAACAGAGTAAGTCCCAGGGCAGTAATGAAGATAACAGCCGTCCATATCCAGATAATTGTCTTTATTGTCACATTCTCATATTTATCTGCCAGACTCGCAATAAGCGGCTGCAAAAAAACAGCCAGTACATTGGAAAGAGCAATAATAATCCCTATCTCCGAGTTGGTATATCCCTTGTCCAACAAAAAGACGGCAACAAAGCCAAGTAAAGAGCAAAAAGCTGCCCAATAGAACACTTGGACAGCTCCGTATTTTATCGTATATTTTTTATCCATTGACATAGGTATTCTCCCTTAACATTTCCTTCGTTCTTAAGATATATCATACCAGTTAACGCTATGGGAAATCAAGTAAATGTGTATGAAATATCAATGTATTTGTAACAATTCAACATTCCTCACTGTTACATATTTTTCTCCTACATCTCTTGTGGGCTCACATCGGTTCCTCTTAGCTTCTTAGTACCCGCAATCCCGAGCAAAAGGAGAATCGGGAAGATAATTGCAGCTAAAATACCTATCTTTAAATTATCGCCGAAATAGCCGGAAATAATACCCACTACGGTCGGGCCGCCGGAACAGCCTAAATCTCCTGCCAATGCAAGAAGAGCGAACATCGCGGTTCCTCCGCCTTTTATCGCAACCGCTGCCTTACTGAAAGTTCCCGGCCATAAGATTCCCACCGAAAGACCACAAAGGGCACAGCCTACCAGGCCGAGTGCCGGCACCGGTACGAAGACAATGCACAAATAGGATACGATACATAAGAGAATACTATATGCCATAAATCGATCCAGATTTATCTTATCTCCGTATTTTCCATAAAATACCCTCGAAATTCCCATCATAATAGCAAAGGACATCGGACCTGCCAAATCTCCTACGGCCTTACTCACGCCAAGCCCTAACTCCGCGAAGGTAGATGCCCATTGGCTGACTGCCTGTTCACTGGCACCGGCACATACCATCATCAACATGAGAACCCAGAATATCTTCTTAGTAAACAGTTCCTTAAGCGTAAGCCCTGTCTCTCCTTCTTCTATTAAAGAAGCGATGGGCACCTTCGCAAATATGAAAGTATTTATAATAGGAATTATCGCCCAAATTATCGCTAATACCTTCCAATTGGAGATACCGAATATTCCGAAAAAGGCGGTGGTAAACAGTACGACCCCTACATGTCCCCAACAGTAGAAAGAATGAAGAAGGCTCATCGCCTTTTCTTTATTATCCGTGGGACAGGCCTCCATCACAGGGCTTACCAGCACCTCGAGAATACCTCCTCCTATTGCATATATGGTAACCGCGGCGAGCAACCCGATAAAAGGATCAGCTAATAGATCCGGAAGTATCGTCAGAGAAATCAATCCTATCGCCGCACAGATATGTGCAATCACCATAGATGCCCGGTAGCCTATTTTATCTACAAATCCCAAGGCCAGCATATCTACCAGAAGCTGAACTGCAAAATTAATCGTAATCAACATAGTGATTTGTGATAAAGGTATCCGATAGCTATCATGAAATGTCAAAAATAAAAGCGGAACAAAATTATTGACAATCGCCTGTACAATATATGCGATAAAGCAGGCATTTACTGTTTTCTTATATCCATTTTTCATAAAGTAGTTCCTCATTTGTAACTGTTCAGTACTCTCACAGTTATATCAATATTTTTATTTTGTAATAGTTCTGTATTCTTCCTTCAAAAAATCTGCCGTCTCATATGGAATCACAAAATCCAGAATCCCAACCACATGTGGGGAGATGATATACTCGTTCCCTATCACATGAAAACCGTCCTTCCCCAAATACCATGTATCCTCACTCAGCAAATCTCCGACGCTGCTTTCATAGCCTTCAAAAAACATATCTTTATATTTTTCCTGTTTTGTCTGTGCCAATATATCCGCAACGATTTCCTCCGTTGCCTTCCTTTCATCTATCGTCACATCCGTCAGCATCAGGCGCTTTCCAGTCTGAGTATCGAAGTTAAGGGCCGCCTCCATCATATTACCATGAGCACCGCCCATATAAGAATACGCATCCGTCACGAAGCTGATTACTACATTATCTTCCCGTTGTGCGGAATAGGTCGTTTCCATCGAGTAACCGTACCAATTATCCTTCCCTCTTCTAAGATAATCCTCTTGAGCCCATTTCACGGCCTCATCTACGGACATGCCCTGTATATCGAAATCCTTCACCTGCCTGTTCACTTCTGCCGATGCTTCACTATTTTCAGCAATACGAACGATCGGTATCGTCTTCTTAACGGTAAGGAGAAGCGTTTTATCCTCTGCATAATAATCCTTGGAGTATGTCTCAAAGTCTACCTGCACCGCTTGATTTTCCGTGATAATTTCCCCCTTTTGATCTTCCTTTTTCCCGCATCCTGCAAGACACAACGCGCACAAAATCACTACACTTAGCACTGCCTTATTTCTGTCATTCATTTCTTCTTATTCCTCATTTTCCGGTATAAAGCTGTCGAAGATGAACAGGTCGAAATCATTCCTTCTGGCATCCAATTGCTGCTGTGTCTTAATCGTCCATGCTACCGCCATACTCCGGTACAGCTTCTTACATATCTGTCTGGACAGCATACGGTGATATTTATGATTATATGCGATAAAGTCAGGTTTTGTCACAAAGTTTAACAGCAAATGTTCCAGTGCAAAATAAAGAGATCCTTTTAGTCCTTCCTCTCTCCAGAAAACATCGGAGAGCTGTCCCCGCATCACGTCGTTGCGGTGTTTCCGATACCATATAAGACCTAAGGGATTAAAAGACTCGATACAATAGACACCATGATATCTTCTTAACAGCTCATCTACCCTCTCACAGACCGATGCATCCGTCCACTCAATTTTCAATTCTACAATGAGAGGGACCTTGCCGTCTACCAACTTAAGGAACTCTTCCAGGCTGGGAATTCTCTCCTTGGAATGAAATAACCGAAACTGCTGTAATTGATCATAGGTGTAATCGGATACCTTGCCTTCCACTCCGCATACCCTTTTCAAGGTAAAATCATGAAATACAACAGGGATCTTATCCTTACTAAGCTGCACATCCAGCTCTACTCCATATCCAGCCTCTACTGCGTTTTCCAACGCTTTGATCGAATTCTCCGGTGCATCCCCTTCATTATCATGCAGTCCTCTATGCGCATATAAGACTCCCATAAAAGGGGATCGGTCCGGCCGATTCACCATGCGAGGCATCACTGCCAACAAATATAATATTACGAAAGCAATTACTATTGCTACTATTATCACTACCATTTCACTTCACCTTTGTACTTAATTACTATTCTTTTAATCTTAATCTTCTATATCAAAATTCTCAAGCCCTTCTTTCTTTTCCGGTCTGGAATCCCCATGCCTTACGTTCAGCATCGTAAGAAAAGCCGCCGCCGAAAATGCGAACGCATAAGGAAATAGTGTCCGATAAGAAACCTTCTCCAATAAGAATCCCGATAAAATAGGTGTCACTATTTGAGCCGCCATAGAAAAGGTATAGTAAGTTCCTGTGAATTTACCGATATCACTTCCTTTGGCCATCTCTACAATCATGGGATAAGAGTTCACATTGATAGCCGCCCATCCAATACCGATCAATGCGAATGCCACATTAATGAGAGAATGATACGTTCCCGCGAATATTGCCGCAAAATAACAGATGCTCATCAGCACTATTCCAGCCATAATCGTTTTCTTGCGTCCAATCTTGCTGGCAAGGCTTCCTATCGGGATATAGCTTATAATAGCAGCTATCGTCGCCACCATCAGGCTGTCTGCAAACCCTCCGCCTTCCATATGCCACACCACTCTCGTATATCTGGAAAATGCAGTTGTCACCGCATTGTAAGCCGCAAACCACAAAAAGATGGAAAGAAGCAAGAATATCATGCTCTTTTTCACATCCCCGGGAAGAGGTTCTGCCTTTCCTCTCTCTACCGTCTCAATAACTGCTGCCTTTACCTTCTCTCCGCTCACTGACTCATAGGCTTTCACTTCCGCTTCCACCTGCACGGATACTTTCCTCTCTTTAATTGTCAGAAAAAGCACAAGAACGGCCACCACCATCAATCCGCCTACGCTTGCAAATAACGGAAAGTAATCGGGACGTTCCCCGGGGCCGACCAGGAACTTTATCATAATAAGCGCATAGACACCACCTACCGCACCCATCAAGTTAATCACTGCATTAGCTTTGCTCCTTAAGTGATTCGGTGTCAGATCCGGCATCAGAGCTACCGCAGGGGAGCGATAGAGCCCCATCGCTAATAAAAGGGCGAATAGGATAATAATAAATAACAGCAGATTCTGAGCCTTGTCCGCCGCCGGAAGAATCATTAAAAATATCACTGCCAGAAACGTCCCGCCCAGAATAAACGGCATTCTTTTTCCAATTCTCGTATCCATCTTATCGGACAAGAGACCGAACAAAGGCAACAGAAAAATTGCCAGCACATTGTCCATAGCCATCAAAGCTCCTGTTGCCGTTTCTCCCAGATGGAAGCTGTTTTGAAGCATCAATGGGATAATACTATCATAAATCTGCCAGAATCCTGCGATGGATAAAAATGCAAGCCCAATAAGCACCGTTCTCTTATAACTTAATTTCATATGAAGAATACCCCCTTCTTCCTGTCGCTATGCAGCACTCGCAAAATGATGGCTGTGGACAGTAATTACAACTCCTCATATCATAACACGCACTTATCCATAAATCCACGTAAAATTTATGTGAAATCCGACTGAACTGTAACACAGAAATACTCCGTTTCCCAAGAAACCCTTGCAAAATCCCTAATTTTCTGTACAATAAGGAAGGATGGAATTTTAAGAAATAGTATTGTAAAAGAGAGGTTATTATAATAATGATTAGTGCAAATAATGTAACATTGCGTATCGGAAAAAAAGCGTTATTCGAAGATGTTAATATTAAATTTACAGAAGGGAACTGCTATGGATTAATCGGAGCCAATGGTGCCGGCAAATCCACTTTTCTCAAAATATTATCCGGCAAGTTAGAGACTACCAATGGAGATATTGTCATCACTCCCGGACAACGTCTCTCCGTGCTGGAACAGGATCACTTTAAATATGATGAATATTCTGTTATGGATGTAGTGATTATGGGTAATGAACGTCTCTATCAGATTATGAAAGAGAAGGATGCGATTTATGCCAAGGAAGACTTCTCCGATGAGGACGGAATCCGCGCCAGCGAGCTGGAGGGCGAATTCGCTGAAATGGACGGTTGGGAAGCCGAGTCAAATGCGGCTATGCTTCTTAACGGACTAGGTATCGACACAAGCCTTCATTATTCCATTATGGGAACTTTAAACGGTAGCGAAAAGGTGAAAATACTTCTTGCAAAAGCACTGTTCGGTAATCCGGATATCCTTCTTCTCGACGAGCCTACCAACCACTTGGATTTGGATGCTATCGCGTGGCTTGAGGATTTCCTTATCGATTTTGAAAATACAGTTATCGTAGTATCCCATGACCGTTACTTCCTGAACAAGGTATGTACTCATACGGCGGATATCGATTACTGTAAGATTCAGCTTTATGCCGGTAACTATGATTTCTGGTATGAATCCAGCCAACTTCTTATGAAGCAAATGAAGGAAGCCAACAAGAAAAAGGAAGAAAAGATCAAAGAGCTTCAGGACTTTATCTCTCGTTTCTCCGCAAATGCTTCCAAATCCAAACAGGCAACGAGTAGAAAACGTGCATTGGAAAAAATTGAGTTGGATGATATCAAACCTTCCAGCAGAAAATATCCTTATATAGACTTCCGCCCGGAACGTGAAATCGGTAACGAGGTGCTCTCCGTGGAAGGTATTTCCAAGACAATCGACGGAGTGAAGGTTCTCGATAATATTTCCTTTATCGTAGGACATAACGATAAAATTGCCTTTGTAGGCGGCAATGAATTAGCTAAGACTATATTGTTCCAAATCCTTATGGGCGAACTTGAACCGGATGAAGGTTCCTATCGCTGGGGTGTTACCACTTCGCAGGCATACTTCCCTAAAGATAGCACGAAAGAATTCGACAATGATTATACAATTGTAGATTGGCTCACGGGCTACTCTCCCATTAAAGATGTTACTTACGTGCGCGGTTTCCTGGGACGTATGCTCTTCGCCGGTGAAGACGGTGTGAAAAAGGTCAAAATCCTCTCCGGAGGTGAAAAGGTAAGGTGTCTTCTCTCCAAAATGATGATCAGCGGAGCCAACTGCCTCATTCTGGATGAGCCTACCAACCACTTGGATATGGAATCTATCACCGCATTAAACAACGGCCTGATTAAATTCCCCGGCGTGGAATTATTCGCTTGTCACGATCATCAATTCGTACAAACGACAGCAAACCGTATTATGGAAATCCTTCCGGGCGGACAGCTTATCGATAAAATTACTACTTATGATGAATATCTTGCGAGCGATGAAATGGCAAGAAAACGTACTGTATATACGAATAAGAACGAAGAGGATGACAATTAATTTCGGAAATTTATATTTCGATATGGCAAGGGGCTGGTTTCAGCTCCTTTGTCTTTATCCACCTATTATAATAAAGGAGCTTTTTCATGAATATCGTAGATTTACATGTTCATTCCAATAAATCAGATGGCAGCCTGACACCTTCCCAATTGGTACATCTTGCTGTAGAAAAAGGCTTATCAGCCTTCGCTTTGACCGACCACGACACTACGGATGGTATTGCTGAAGCAGTGGATGCCGCGAAAAACCTACCCGAGGATATCCATCTGGAAGTGATTCCGGGCATCGAACTTTCCACAGAATATGAAGGAAAGGATATTCACATTCTGGGATTATATATCCAATACGATACCCCTTATTTTAAGGAGCAGATTAAGTCTTTTACAGATTCACGCCTTAATAGGAACAGGAAAATGTGTGCCAATTTGCAAAGAGCCGGTATCGATATCTCCTATGAGAAACTGATAGAAGCCTTTCCCGAATCAGTAATTACCAGAGCACATTATGCCAGATACCTGCTGAATCATGGCTATGTCAAAAGTATGCAAGAAGCCTTCGAGCGCTATCTGGGAGACCATTCCGAATACTTCGTTCCACGGGAAAAGCTCACGCCGCAACAGGCGGTAGCGTTTATCCTTAAGGCAAATGGCATTCCGATTCTTGCTCATCCGATTCTATACCATATGAGCGATGAAAGATTGGATGCTTTGACAGCGAAGCTTGCTGAGGCAGGACTTATAGGACTTGAAGCCATTTACAGCACTTATAGCAACGTGGAAGAATGGAAGATACGTAAATTAGCCGATAAATACAATCTGTGTCTAAGCGGAGGCTCCGATTTCCATGGTGCTGCCAAACCTTCATTAGAGCTTGCCACCGGTTACGGAAAGCTGGTAATTCCAGAAGATATATTAATAAACTTGAAAAAAAGAAAAGGGATATAAAATGATGAATCATCAGAAACAAAAGATATTTTTCACTGACTTGGACGGTACCTTGCTTACAAAAGAGAAGAAAATCTCCCAAGCTACCATGGCTGCCTTAAAACAATGGACCGATGCCGGCCATAAGCTGGTGCTTTCCTCAGGCAGAGCCATAGACAGTGTAAAAGATGTGAAAGGAGCACTGGGACTTACCTTTCCCGGTATGTATTTAATTGGTTATAACGGAGGCGAAATCTATGATTGTGAGAAGGATGAAACAATATTTCGCATTTCTCTTACTATGGAGCAAACTGCTCTTGTAGCTAAAATCGCTAAAGAGCATGGTCTTCATTGTCAAACTTATACAGATACCCATATTATCAGTCCTGCGGACAATGCAGAATTGCGGTTCTATTGCAGAGCAATTCACACACCCTTCCTTATTAGCGAAGATATCCTGACACCTTTGGAGCAGCCTCCTTGTAAATGTCTTCTGATCGATCTTCATGGCAGAGAACGTCTGGAGGAATTTCGCCAAACTTTACTTTCTCTCGTTAACGGGGAGCTGAATGTGTTATTTTCCAACGACCGATATCTGGAAATTTTCCCTGCGTCCTCAGGCAAAGAAGTTGCTGTACATAAACTATGTGAGCTATTATCCATTCCCATACAAGATACCTTGGCGGCCGGCGATGAACTGAATGATACTGCTATGATAAAGGCAGCAGGCGTCGGTATCGCTATGTTAAATGCCCGGGATGAAGTGAAAGCGGTCGCTAATATTATCACTGAGACCGACAACGATCACGATGGCCTCGCCCCTATTCTTTTATCACATATGTAATAAGGTCTTTCCTATAGAATAAAAAAGTGGAGGGGTTATCCCTCCACAATTAAATATCTTCCATCGCCTACATCGAATACTTCCCCTGCACTTAGTATCTCTTCTTCACTCGCGCCTTCCATGTCAACGCCTTCTTCATCGAAATATTCCCACACTGCTCTTACGGAATCCACGACAACCGCCATACAGTCTTCCAGAAATGCTTCCGCCTCTTCCGGGGTTTCTGCCACCTTTTCAGGAAATAGCTGCCTTTGATTTCTCAAAAAACTTGCTAATACCGCATCATCATATTCGTGCATTTAACATCCTCCTACTTCTTGCAATAAATTCTACATTATCAATATATACTGTCATTATGAATTTATCAAGCTTTTTACAACTTGATATACACCTTTTTCTAAGTAAGAAGGGCAAATATATTTTGCAGCCTGCTTTACCTCTTTTCTGGCGTTCTCAACTGCATAACTTTCTCCTGCCTGATGCATCATTCCTATGTCGTTATGATTGTCGCCAAATGCCATGGTTTCCTCCTTCTTTATCCCGAAGTACTCCTGTACAAAAGCGAGCGCATGTCCCTTATCCACAGAAGAATCCATGAAATCCACCCATTCATCCCCTGCCATACAAGCCTTCACCTTATCTTCCCAGGCAGGAATCAATACATTCTCTCCCAATTCCCTTATACTTTCCTTCTGATAAATAGAAACCTTAATGATCTGCGCATCCTCAGCAAGCACATCCTCCACAAGGGTAAATCGATTCCGGTACCCGAAAGCCATCAAATCGATAAACTCTTTGTTCGTACTTTCAAGCAGACAGCCATTGGGAGTGGAAACTACGATATCGCAGTTTCTATTATATTCCCGAAGCTGTTTTATAATAGCTTCCACATATTCTCTCTTCATAGGCGTTACGCTGATATCCTTGCCCTGATAACGAATCTGTGCCCCATTTTCTGCAATAACGACAATATCCTCTTCTATCGCGCGAAAGACATTCTTAATGCTGTCATACTGTCTGCCGCTGGCTGCACAGAACACGATTCCCTGAGCGATTAATTCCCTTACGATTTTTACCATCTCCGGGTATAGATCCGGGGTCGAATCTTTAATTAACGTTCCGTCTATATCTGTTGCTACTAATTTTATCATTGATGTATCCTACCTTTTCCGTATTCTTACTGTCAGCGCAGGTAAATGTTCAGACCTGATGAATAGTTACTATATTTCTTTGCTTCATCTCTTGATATAACCTGCCAACCGGCAATCCTACCACATTATTATAATCTCCGCATATACTTTGAATATATGCAGCACAGATGCCTTGAATACCATAACTTCCTGCTTTATCCATCGGCTCTCCCGTCGCCACATAAGCGGAGATTTCATCTTCAGTCATCGGATACATGGTAACATCCGTCCGTTCAAAAAAGGTATAATATTTAACAATATTATACTGCGCCGAGCAAAGCGAGTGTGCAGAAAACATACCGCGGCCGCTTACGGACAAGGTATAAAATGCAGGCTGCTCACCTTGGTTTCGCTCAGCGATGGTAACTCCGGTATATACTTGATGAACGTTGCCTTGAAGTTGTCTGAGCATATCTTTTGCGTCCTCTTCGCTTTTGGGCTTACCCATAATCACATTCTGAAAAGCCACGACGGTATCCGCACCAATTACAATAAAGTCTTCGTTCTCTTTATCCAATAACTGCCCGGCGATATCCTCCGCCTTTTGCAAAGACAGCTCCTGTACAATTTCCTGAGGCAGCACTTTCGTCGTTTTTTCCTCTTTTGTACTGGGAATCACTTCATACGTCACTCCTATTTGGGAAAGTAACTCTCTTCTTCTCGGCGATGCCGATGCTAATATAATTTTATTCATGATGTGTCTCCGGTATAAATACGCGGTCATCCGCCGCTTTTTTTACTTCTTCCAAGTCCCGTACCGCTTCCAGCGTGAACTCCATTTGGGAATTATATATTATTTTCCCCCTTTTATCCACTTTCTCATAGCTTCCATCGGCTTGCATTACATGAGCCTTGACCGTGTCCTTGAATCCTCCCTCCAGGATATGAAGCAGTCTTTCTTTAAGCTGCGGTCTCTCCACCGGGAAAAGTATCTCCACCCTGCGCTCCAGATTACGCGGCATCCAATCTGCGCTTCCGCAGTAAACTTCATAATCTCCGCCGTTTTCAAAGTAGAAGATACGACTATGCTCCAGAAAGTTACCTACGATGGAGCGCACACCGATATTTTCACTCATACCGGGAACCCTTGCCTTCAGGCTGCAGATTCCGCGAATCAGCAATTCTATCTGCACGCCCGCCTCGCCTGCTTCATATAACGCATCGATAATATCTTTGTCACACAGAGAGTTCATCTTCGCCATGATCCGGGCCGGACGCCCTTCCTTAGCATATCTCATCTCTCTGGCAATCAAATATAAGAATCGGTCCTTTAGCCATAGGGGCGCCAATGACAGTTTATTCCATGTCCTTGGTTCAGAATATCCGGATAACATATTAAATACCGCGGTCGCATCCTCACCGATTTTCTCACGGCAAGTGAATAGACCTATATCCGTATAAAGCTTGGCTGTAGCATCGTTATAATTACCGGTTCCAAGATGTACATATCGGCGAATCCCGTCCTCTTCCTGCCTTACAACAAGTGTTATCTTGCTATGAGTCTTTAGCCCCACTAATCCATAGATGACATGGCATCCGGCTTTTTCCAGCATTTTCGCCCATACGATATTATTCTCCTCATCAAAGCGTGCCTTTAATTCCACTAACACAGACACTTGCTTCCCATTCTCCGCTGCCTGTGCCAATGCTGCGATAATCGGCGAATTGCCGCTGACCCGGTAGAGAGTCTGCTTGATAGCAAGCACTGCCGGATCCTTTGCCGACTGCTTGATAAAATCGATTACCGGCAAAAAGGTGTGATAAGGATGGTGAAGCAGAATATCACCTTCTCTTATTTTCTCAAAGATATCACAGTCTGCCGCAAGTTCCGGTATCGGCTGAGGGGAAGCATAACCGGACTCCTTTAAATGATCGAATCCATCCATCCCATACATTTTCATTAAAAACGTCAAATCCAAAGGGCCGTCAATATGATAGATATCTTCCGCCTCGATGGAAAGCTCTTCGCTAAGCAACGATAACAACCTCTTATCGATACCGCTTTCCACTTCCAAACGAATGGCCTGCCCCCATTGTCTTTTCTTTAACTGCTTTTCAATTTCTTTTAGTAAATCTTCCGCTTCATCCTCATCTATCGTCAAATCCGCGTTTCTCATAATTCGAAATGGATGAACACATACAATATTATAATTTAAAAATAATTTTCTAATATTTCTTTCGATAATCTCTTCTAATAAAATGACCGATCGTTCTGTTACATTTTCTACTTTAAGCGGAACAATTCGCGGAAGCACGCTAGGCACCTGAACGGTAGCGAATTCCAACTCATCCTCTTCATCTTCGCCTTCCTTCTTCCTAACGAGAGCTCCCAAATTCAGAGATTTATTCCTAATAAGAGGAAAAGGTCTTGAAGAATCTACCGCCATAGGTGTAAGTACCGGGTATACATTCTCCATAAAATACCGGTCCACGTAAGCCGCCTCTTTCGCCGTCAAATCTTCATGATTCTCTACGATACGCAGCCCATTTTGTAACAGCAGCGGTACCAATGAGCGCTTGTATGTAGAATATTGAAGATTCACAAGCTCATGCGTAGCTTCATTTACACGCCTTAACTGCTCCTGTGGCTTCATCCCTGAAATATCAGGTTTCGTATACCCGGCATTGACAATATCCTTAAGTGAAGCGACCCTTACCATAAAGAATTCATCCATATTAGAAGCCGTAATGCTTAAAAACTTCAGCCGTTCAAACAGCGGTATCTGTTTATCTCTCGCTTCACCGAGCACTCGTTTGTTAAAAAGCAGCCAGCTTAACTCTCTGTTCGTATAACGTGTATTATTTCTCTTCCCGCTCTCTTTTTCGTCCATAAATTCCTCCGCTTTACTGCCAAGTCTTGTAACTGTTCAGTACCCTTACTGTTACAAAAGCAATCTTTGCAAGATTGCTTTGTAAAAATCCATTAAAATCACCTTCGGTGATGGGATTTTTACTTGCCATTCCACGTTTTCTTACGGTCAGCGCAATAAATGCGCAGACCTGCTGAATAGTTACTAAGTCTTTCTATTTACAAGCTTTTTCTTTGCCTGATAATGGGTTTGACACTGTATACCTCTTCGAAAAATTCTGCACCGTGTCCGAACATTCCTTTTTCCAAAGTAATATCTTCATTCGTATCCACGGTAATCAGAAGCTCATTTTCCTTAAGAATGGTTTTCACATCCTTAAACTTCTGCTTATGGCTCCTATCCAATCCGTTAGCCACGCGAAGTATCGCTGTCAGCTTGGCCGTTTTCAAATATGCCGCTCTGCTTAGCGTAGCCTCCCCATGCATTTCATCATAATAAGAGAATTCCATATGATTATATTTCACTACATTGGCTACAATTTCTCTCTCCATATGAGAAAGTCCAATAATCTCCGTTGCCATAATAATACTATAGGAGCATTCCCCCAGATTTACCATACTAATATATTTTCCGCAGTCATGTAAAAGTGTGGCCAGCCTTAGAAGCAGCCGTTCTCTCTTTCCCAGCCCATGAACCTTTTTCATACTATCGAAGATGGTAAGCGCTATCTTTTCTAACGTTTCCCCTCGTTTCTTACTTCCCATATACCGCTTACTGATATTTCTCGCACAGGCGATAATATCGTGCTCAAAATCATGCTTCGGAAGAACAAGCTTGTTACTTTGTGCATATTCATAAGCAATACCATCGCACAGAGTCACTCCCGGCACCCAAAGAAGCTGTACGTTCATCACTTCTATCATTCGTTTCAACAAAATACATGAAATATGAAGCAGTTCTATATTCTCCTCAGGCATATCGAAAAGCTTTGTCAACTCCTGTGCATTCTTCTCGCGAAACACAACTAAAAACCGTTCGAAGGTTTTCACATCTATATACTTTCCTACATTTTCTGCGACAATCCTCTTTTGTACCAAAGAGGACAGATAATCA
Organism: Kineothrix sp. MB12-C1; assembly: GCF_030863805.1. Taxonomy (NCBI): domain Bacteria; kingdom Bacillati; phylum Bacillota; class Clostridia; order Lachnospirales; family Lachnospiraceae; genus Kineothrix; species Kineothrix sp. MB12-C1. Next base: position 3,290,509 of record NZ_CP132957.1, on the reverse strand, counting down.
TCCACAACAATCATATTATGGATTTCCCGATCTTTTAGATATAATTTCTTGAAGACTGCAAGCTGCGCATTCACCATTTCCTCAATTAAGGCTTCTTGGCGTCCGCCGCCGGTTTCCAACTGGTTCATATTATCCCGCAGCCTCAGCACACCGAGTCTGAGGTTCTGAGTCGCGACAAGGACATCCTTGTCAAAAAGGGAAATCTGGATACTGCCGCCGCCGATATCCGCGATGGCGGTTCCTTTCTCAATAAATTTATTAAAGTCCTCCCCCATAAAGGCAATTGATTTATAATCCAGAAATCTTTGTTCCGAATTGCTTAACACTTCTATCTCAATACCGGTTCTTTGACGAATTCGATCTAAAATAATCATCGTATTATCGGTTTCCCGAATCGCGCTTGTGCCATAAGCTTTATATTCCGATACTTTATAGGATTTCATAATTTCTGTATATTCATTCAGATAATGACACAGCTCGTCTACTTTATCATAGGAAATCTTTCCCACGGCATAAGTTTGTGTCCCAAGATCGATGCGGTGTCTGATATGGTCGATTTCGCGCATACCTTTCTGCGTCGATATTTCAAATATCTTCATGGAAAGTTCAAAGGAACCCACATCGATTGCTGCAAACGTCTTCATTCCTTCATCATACCTTTCTTATAACTGTGAATGGTAACCATCAACGTTACACCCTTGATTACATTGCCTTGCCGAGCAAATAATCAACAAACTGCTGCGCCGTACGCCCTGAAAGTCCTCCATGAGACAGTTCCCATCTATTGGCCTCTAACAACAATTCCTCTTCCGGCATCTCGATCTTATGGCGCTTTGCCAAAGTGCGGACAATTTCCTGAAATTCCTTTTTATCCGGAGAACAGAAGAAAATAGTCACACCGAAGCGGTATACGAGTGAAAGCTTCTCCTGCACTGTATCGCTGGCATGAAGCTGATCCCTGCGCCCTTCTTTATCGGCAAAGGTCTCCTTAATCAAGTGCCTTCTATTGGAGGTTGCGTAAATGAGTACATTCTCAGGCTTCTTCTCCAACCCTCCTTCGATGACCGCTTTCAAATATTTATATTCAATTTCGAATTCCTCAAAACTTAGATCATCCATATAGATAATAAACTTGTAATTGCGGTTTTTCACTTGAGCAATCACATCATGCAGATCCTGAAACTGATGCTTATACACTTCAATAATACGAAGTCCCTTGCCATAATATTCATTAGCAATAGCTTTGATGCTGGAAGATTTCCCGGTACCTGCATCTCCGAACAACAGACAGTTATTCGCCTTTCTTCCCCCTACAAAAGCCTCCGTATTATCTATCAGTTTCTTCTTGGCCATCTCATATCCGACCAGGTCGTCTAAATGTACATGGGCAATATTCAGAATAGGAACGATATGTACCCCGTCCTCATCGCGAACTACGCGGAAAGACTTATGTAAACCGAACTTTCCAACGCCGTATTCTTTATAGAATTCAGTCAGCGTACTTTTCATCTCCTCCGGCGAATGACTCTTTGCAAGCCTCACTGCCAGATCGCAAATTCTTTTGCATATACGTGCGTTATATACCTTACTCTCCCGCTCACTGCTGTCATAGGAGAGCACAAGAGAAAACACATCTGTATCGAGTGCCTTCATCATCGCTGTAAAATCATAATCGAAAAACTCTTTGAAAATTACAATATCATTAAGAGCGACTTGATTAATCGTCCCTTGCACCTCTCCTTTAATCTCACAAGCCATACTGTAACTATTCTCGTTGTTTACGAGTAAATTGGCAAGATAGCAGTGCCAGAGGTTTCCGTAAAACCCATGGTTCCCTGCTATCTCCAAAAGGCGATGCATACTGTCAAACAGCAAAGACCGTTTGTCCTCTTGATTATAATATTCATCATTATAATTGGTCATTAACCACGCCATATCATATAAAAGCGTTTCATCACCAAACTCTTTGTATACAATGAATTCATTTTCCCGCATTGTTTCCACCTCTAATAACTTCCCGGCATCTTTTTTTCTATGTATTCTTACGGTCTGCACAGCAAGTGCTCAGACCTACTCAATAGTTCCCTAATACCGTAACTGTTCGGTACCCTCACCGTTACAAAAGCAAAGATTGCTTTGTGAAAATCCATTGTAATCACCTTCGGTGATGAGATTTTCACTGCTATTTTCATGTATTCTTACGGTCTGCGCAGCAAGTGCTCAGACCTACTCAATAGTTCCCTAATACCTTCATGTTCCTAGCTTCATCTCTAAGGCCTCGCAGCGCGTTCTTCACCGCACTGTCTGCCAGGTTCCCATCAAAGTCAATGAAAAAACGGTACTCCCAATTCCTGCCTACAATCGGACGGCTTTCTATCTTATTCATATTGAGATTGTTATAAATAAAATGCGATAGCATCTGGTAAAGGGAGCCACTCTCATGAGGGACTTCAAAACAAATACTGACTTTTTTCGCATTCTGTAAAAATATTTTCTGATTAGCAACAATAATAAATCGCGTAGAATTGCTGTTGGAGTGGTTCACCCCCCGCTCCAGAATCTCGAGTCCGTAAGCCTCTGCCGCATAAGCGCTGGCAATGGCTGCCTGTGTCTTATCGTTATCCTCTGCCACCTTCTTAGCTGCGAATGCATTATTATTCATACTAATCTGTTTCCAGGACACATGCTCCTGTAAGTATTTCGCACTTTGCATCAGTGACTGGGGATGAGAATATATCGTCTTGATATCTTCAATTTCCGTTCCCGGAGCTGCCATCAGACAATGTTCGATCTTAATGATCTGCTCACCTACAATATAATTCTCGAACTCTACCAACATATCATAAATCTCACTTACGATACCCGCCGTGGAGTTCTCAATGGGCAGTACCGCATAATCCGCGCTGCCTTCATCAATGGCTATCATCGCATCCCGAAAAGTCTCCACATGGAAGTTATTAACATCCTTACCGAAATATTGCCGCATCGCTTCCTGTGTATAGGCACCTTCAGCTCCGGGAAATACTATGCGCGCATCCTTTTTTTCCAGACTGTCCACTCCAATAAAAGGCAGCCTTCCCAAGCTCCCTTTCTCAGTCAGCATCTGATATTGCAGCTTACGGCTCATGGCCATAATCTGTTCGAATAGTTCTTCAATACCATAACGATTGAATTCATTATGGGTCATAGATTTCACACTCTGAAGCTTCTGCTTTTCCCGTTCTTTGTCGAATACCTTTTTTCCATTTTCTATCTTATACTCCGCTACCCGCTTCGATATATCCATTCTCCGCTCGTAGAGTTCCACTATTTGTTTGTCGATATCGTCTATCTGCTCTCTTAATTCCATTAAATCCATAAGGTTTTCCTTCCTGACTCATTTTCCCTTTTGTTTATAAAACCGCAAATTATACTTTGTCCGCAAGCGGACACAGTATGTTTTTTGCACACTCGCTTTGCTCGGCGCAGTACAATATTATACATCATTGAATTTAATCTTATAACAAATCCTACTTGATAGCAAGTAGATTAAGGGCTATAATTTTATTAAAAGAAAGCAAATATACGGGGTGATGTCTATGAATATAAGGAATAGAAATGTCATTATTATTATGGTGATCTTCTTAATTTTTATCGGCGGAAGCACCATCGCTTTACTATCACAGCGAGTAAAAATGAACAGCGGAAATGTAACAGGAAATACTGCCGGTAATTTAAACAACGGCGGTCTCTTCTGTGAATTGAACGGTGTTGTATATTTTTCTAATCCCTATGACGGCGGCCGTCTGTATTCCATGAATGCAGACGAAACGGAAATAAAGCGGCTTAGTTCCGGTAAGGCATCCTCTATTAACGCGGACGAAAACTATCTCTATTATTATATGGACAGTTCCCAAAGCGGCGTTGGTCTTGGCTACATGCAGGGATTTCACGGTATCTACCGCAGCAAGCATAATGGTAACGACTCCGAATGCCTGAAAAGAAATTATGCAATTACGATACAATTAAGCGGAAATTATCTGTATTATCAAAACTTCGATAATAATAATACGAATGGAACAGAACTTTATAAACTAAAGATAGACAAGTCAGAAGATATGAGAATTGCAGATTATAATATCAACCCCGCGAGCTGTATCGATGGTCTGATTTATTTTAACGGCACGAAGAACGACCATCATCTATATACCCTCAACACCGCCGATGATTCCATTTCCCTTTTATGGGAGGGAAATCTATGGAATCCGGTTTATGAGAACGGCTACATATACTACATGGATGTATCGAATAACTACCGTCTCTGCCGTTATTCTTTGTCAGAAGGTACTTCAGAGGTCCTAACCGAGGATCGCATCGATTTCTTCAACGTATATGGCAACTATATCTACTACCAGAAAAGCTCCCAAACGGAGCCTTCCTTAAAACGAATGCTTACGGATGGAAGCAATGTGGAAATAATCGCTGAGGGCGTATATAAGAACATTAATATCACCTCGAATTATGTATACTTTTCTTCTTTCGAGTCCGATATTCCTATGTATCGTACGCCGACTACGGGTGCGATTCTCGTCTCCACCTTCGACAGTGCTATGCGCGCTGCCGTTGAAGAGAACAAATAAAGTCAGGAAGAAAAAATCGTCTTTTCTTTTGTCAATTTATGAAGTAGTTCATTTACTGTTATATGCCGTACCGGGTGAATAAGATAAGGTTCTATCTGTGCAAGAGGTGCAAGCACAAAGTCCCGATTCTCCATATCCCGGTGCGGTATGGTAAGTTCTTCCGTCGCCACAATCCAGTCGTCATAAAAAATGATATCCAGATCCAGGGTACGGTCTCCCCACCGAATCTCACGGGTTCTTCCGGCCGCTTGTTCCAGAGAATGTAAATAGGAAAGTAATTCCATAGGCATAAATAAGGTTTTTATCTTTAGCGCACCATTGAGAAATTCTTCCTTTGCCGCATCCCCATATGGAGCTGTGCGAATAATATCCGATACCTTCTCTACGCGCACTTTCTGTTCTTTTCTCATCGCTTCTATTGCCCCGTCTATATATTCCTGTCTGTCTCCCATACTGGAGCCGAAGGCTATATATGCCGTGTGCCACCCCCTTATCACTTTCACAGATACCGACTCAAAAGGCAGCCCTATAGGGGCATGTGGTTTACGGACCTCCAAAGCTATACGTTCTATGAGAGGAAAGGCAAGAAGTACCTCTTGTGCCAAATGTTCTGTCACCGCTTCGATAAGCTTGAATGTATGGTTCTTCATATAGCTGCTCATAAAATGGCAGACTTCCCCATAATGCACTGATTTTGTTAAATCATCCGTCCATCCTGCCTCCATGGTATTCACGTGCAGCACTGCATTAATATAGAAGTTTTGCCCTGCTGCTGTCTCTTCCGGATACACTCCGTGGTGGGCATATACCTCCAGATTCTCTATCCTGATTTCATCCAAAGATGGGTTGGTCATGATTCTCTTACCTTATCCTTTCTTGTATTTATTTCTTATATGTGTTTATGGTGTTCCGCTTTTGAGTTAGCAGTTGATTTATTTTCGAATTGTTTATTGGGGTGTTGGCAGGCCTGGGGTTGTTCCTAATGGTTTTGCTTTCTGGCGCGATTGGCTGTATTTTCTAAATGGAATCAATATGTCACGGATTGTTTCCGGGGCAAACAACGCATGGAGGCGGTGTTTAGGAAGCACGGTACAAGGAAGTACCTTGCTTCCGACCCGGTCGTATTCCAAATCTCCCCGTTTCATCCAGGAAAATACAATCGCGCGCCCGGAAGAGAAACTGCCAAGGGAAATCCTTCACAAGCCTGACATATTATAGCGTCACAATTATCCCTGCTTTATTGGGAAAGTATGGCCTCTGCCATGCGGATAGCTCTTACATTTTCCTTAATATCATGCACTCTTACAAAGGAACATCCTTTCATAACAGCAAAAACAGTGGTCACAAGGGTTCCCTCTACTCTCTGGTCCGCAGGCAGTCCCAAGGTGAGCCCCACTACAGACTTTCTGCTGGCACCGAGGAGGAGGGGATAATTGAAAATTTTCAGTTCTTCCAGACAACGGATAATCTCCAAATTATTCTCATAAGTCTTGCCGAACCCTACGCCTGGATCCAGAATAATCTTCTCATCTGCAATCCCTGCCTTCGCTGCGATATGAATCGTCTCTGCAAGATCAGCAGCCACATCCTGCATATAGTTACTGTAATCAGCCGTCTCTCTGTTATGCATCAGACAGCAAGGCAATCCGCTTTTGGCAATCAAGGAGGCCATACCCTTATCGTATTTCAGTCCCCAGATATCATTGATTAAATCTGCTCCTGCATCAATCCCCGCAGCAGCCACCTTGCTTTTATAAGTATCCAAAGAAACCGGAATATCAAAACGGTCTTTTATCGCTTCTATTACAGGAATCACCCTCTGTATTTCTTCTTCCTCAGAAAGCATAGTATAGCCGGGTCTTGTGGATTCACCGCCTACATCTATAATAGACGCTCCCTCTGCAATCATCTCTTCCACACGGCGAAGCGCATGGTCAATCCGGTTGAATTTTCCTCCATCAGAAAAGGAATCCGGCGTTACATTCAGGATTCCCATGACATAGGTATGCTTATTTATCTCGAAATTTTGACTTCCTATTTTCATTGCTTTCGTTTCTTCCCTCATACTGATAACCTTGCCTTTCTCTCCGAAGTATTTTCTGCCTATCTGTTTACCATGTAATGTAAGTATTCTTCTTATCCGCTTTCCAATCACATTTCGCCTCTGCCTTGCAAGCAAAACAAGCCCTGCTCTGCTTATCGGCACGATACAACAGCCCAGCAAGACCCGGAACCTCTGCCGATTCTTTCCTTCTGTGACTTTCAATTGCGCCTATGATAGCAGTAATCTCTTCTTCGTGAAATCCACAGTCTTTAAGTATGGAAGGCGCTAGCATAGCACTGGCCTTTTCATGAGGTGTTCCGTCCGCGTACTGCATATGCCTGCCAATATCGTGGAGAAGCGCTGATGCATAGATGAGTTCCTCTTCCACTTGCTGTCCTTCTTTCAAGTTCAGTATTTGAGCAATTCTTGCTACATCAAGGAAATGTGCCATATCATGACGACAAAATTCCCGCTCTTTTTCTGCTTCCTCATTCAAATACAAGTATTCTTTATAAGAATCGTGCTGCCGTATCCTATTTACCCTAAGAAACCTTTCCATATATCCTCCCCTTCGACCGATGCTCCGTTATATCGGATTAGAGTGCCAAAAGCCTCTCACACAACTTGCTTTCATCAATTTGCACATATACTCCTTCTATCTAAAGTGATGTATCACATCGCAATGCCGTACTACTTTACCAAATGAAAAAACTTATCCTGCAGCTTTTCATTTTCCTCAAAGATTCCTTTTGTCACAAAGGTAACAGTCTGGCTCCCGGGCTTTTTCACCCCCCGCATCGTCATGCACATATGCTCCGCCTCAATCATAACCATAACACCCTTCGGCTGCAGATGATTCATAATTGCATCCGCAATCTGTGCTGTCATCTGTTCCTGTATTTGTAAGCGTCTGGCATATACTTCTACTGTCCTTGCAAGCTTAGAGATACCGACTACCTTTCCATCAGGAATATAAGCAACATGCACCTTTCCGTAGAAAGGCATCATATGGTGCTCGCAAGTAGAATAGAAAACGATATCTTTCTCCAGAACCATTTCGTTATTCTCTGCCGTAAAAGTTCTTGTCAAATGTGCATCCGCATTCTCTGCCATGCCACCGAAGATTTCCTCATACATTCTTACAATTCTATCCGGAGTCTCTATCAAACCCTCGCGTGTCACATCCTCACCAATTCCTTCCAGAATCAGCTTGACACCCTGCTCAATTTTCTCTCGATTTACCATGTATATCTCTCCTGATTTTATATTACTATTCAGCCTACGGCTTCCCATCAACAATTCATGCACAGAAATACTGCTACGCAGTATTTCGCGCTTGCTAAACTCGGGTTTTCTGTGATCCTCGCTCACAAAGAACACCTCGCGATGTTGATGGCTGAACTGTTGCGATTTTATCTCTGTTTTCTACAATATGAATCAAGTCTCCCAGGTACGATAACGAGCCGAAAGCAATAATAACGCTATTCTTATCCGAAAGCAAGTAACTAAGTTCAACCGCTTCCTCCAAACTATCCGCCACCGTCACCCGCGGATGGTATTCTTGTACCTCCTTCGCCAAATCATAGGCGTGTAAAGCCCTTTCATTCTTCGGAGGCGTTATTGTAATGATATCCTGTGCAAGCTCATAAGTTTCCCGAATAATCTTATCATATTCCTTATCTCTTAGAACCCCCATTATATAGATAATCTTTTTATTTGTAAAATAAAAGCGGATAGATTCCGCAAGCTTCTTCGCCGCATCCTCATTATGAGCTCCATCCACGATAAATAGCGGTTTCTTCCCTATGACACTAAAACGTCCCCTCCACAAAGTATGCAACAGCCCTTTCCTCAGCACCTTTTCTTCTATTGGATAACGTTTTTTTAATCTCTCTACCACTTCCACCGCAAGTGCCGCATTAGAAATCTGATGCTTTCCTGCCAGAGTAATCTCCAAGTCTCTATATTGTCCATAAGAAAATCTCTGTTTCTCCACACCGTACTTTACACGGGATATCTTTTCCTCGTCCACCGGGAAAAAGGGATTGTTTTTCTCCTCTGCCCTTTTTCTTATCACATCCAAGACAATCGGTTCTTGTGGCACACTAATTACATAACAGTCGTTTTTTATAATTCCTGCCTTTTTTTCTGCAATTTCTTCTAGCGTACCGCCAAGGTATTGCATGTGATCCATACTGATTGACGTAAAGACACATGCGGCTGCTGTAGATATGATATTAGTCGCATCCGTCAGCCCTCCAAGCCCGGTTTCCAGTATGACAATATCACACTTCACCTTTTTAAAATATAAAAAAGCCATCGCTGTTTCGATTTCAAAGGGTGTCGGATGAGGCAGACTATCCCTCTTTATCCCTTCAATCGCATCCGCGATTTCTTCGAGGCAATCACAGAAAGCAACCTTCGTAATCGGTCTGTTATTCACCTGAATATGTTCTCTATACTCAAAAATAACAGGTGATATGTATCGCCCTGTTCGATATCCGGCGGTTTTAAAAATTGTGGAAAGATAGGCGAGCACAGAACCCTTCCCATTAGTGCCTGCAATATGGATAAATGTAAGTTCATCCTGAGGATTCCCTAACCGTGCGCAGAGCTCTTTCATATTATCGAGTCCGAGCACGCTTCCATATTGCCCCACATCCTTCATGTATTCCATGGCTTCCTGATATTTCATAGGCTTCACTCCATTCATTAATAAAACAATAACTTCACTCTGTTTTCTTATAAAATCTTATACTGCCCGAATAATATTCCTACATTCGGTAATAATGCATCTTATGAAAAAACTAATTCACAACTTCATTCATTGCGGCATCCTTGGCTGGTGCCTGGAAATTACATTTACCGCGCTAAGCTCCTTTAGACGCAGAGAATTTACTCTAACGGGGAATACTTCCATATGGATGTTCCCCATATATGGCATGGCCGCATTTCTGGCTCCCATATATAGACTCATAAAAAAACAGCATTTCCTTATCCGGGGGATTATTTATGCCCTTCTTATCTTCGCGGGCGAATTTGCCACCGGCTCCTTTCTAATGCGAAAGGACTTATGCCCTTGGAATTATCATCGTTCCAAATGGAACATACAAAAGGTGGTAAGGCTCGATTACCTTCCATGCTGGGTTTTCGCCGGCCTTCTCTTCGAGCGGCTCATAAGAGAAAATGAAGACTAAGCAGCCGCCGTCTCTTCCTCACCCAACCTTCTCGTCAACTTACGCATAACAAACAGGTAAGCAACTCCCAGAAAAGTACCCGTTATCAACCAAGCACTGGCATTACCGAGGCATACCCCCACATAACTATAATAGTGGACAGCAATAAACGCCGCCACCACCCGGCATGCCAGCTCCACAACGCCCCCCATCATTGGCATAAAGGAAAAACCACAACCTTGCAGTACATTTCGGAAGATGAAGATCATGCCCAGCGGCGTGAAGAAGATTCCGCATATTTTTATATAAGTTTCTGCATATTCCAATACTTGCGTAATGTCACCGCTGACAAACAAGCGAATCGCATGAGGCAGAATATTTATTACGATGGCAAACACTGCTACAGAATATATAGCATTCATCACATTGGCAATCCGGACTCCTTTTCGAATTCTTCCAATATCATTGACTCCCCTATTTTGTGCACAATAGGTCGCCATTGTAATACCCATGGCCGCCAGAGGTTGTGTTACGATTTGTTCCACCTTGCCGGCCGCCGTATAGGCTGCCACAACAGTAGAACCGAACATATTAAGAGCCGCCTGAATCAACATAGTTCCCACCGCTGTAATTGAGAATTGAAATGCCATGGGAATACCTATGCTTAATTGATTCATACAACAATGATAGTCTAATTTCCAATGCTCTTTCCTAATACATAACAGAGGCACCTTCTTGATAATATAAATAAGACAGCACACTCCTGCTACTCCTTGGGAAATAACAGTCGCAGCCGCAGCCCCTGCCACTCCCATCGGTATGACGAGAATGAGGAACAAATCCAAAACTATATTAAGTACAGCCGCTATAATAAGAAAATAAAGCGGTGACTTACTATTTCCTACCGCACGAAGATAGCTTGCCAGCAAATTATAGAAAATAGTACACGGCATTCCAAGGCAGATAATAACGATATATTGCTTCGACATTACGAAAATATCATCCGGTGTATTCATAATGGATAGAATCATATCCATTCCCCAAACACTCACAACGGTCAATATCGCAGTAATAACAATAGCTAACATTGCACCATTCCCTACACTCTTCTTAACTCCTTCTATATCCCCTGCACCGAATCTTTGTGCCGTCAATACGGTAAATCCTGTTGTGATTCCCATCATAAATCCTAAAATCAGAAACATAATTGTCCCTGTGGCACCTACTGCCGCGAGCGCCTTTACGCCTAGAAAACGGCCAACGATAATCGTGTCGGCCATATTATATAGCTGTTGAAAAATATTCCCCAAAATAACAGGAATAATAAATTTTCCGATTAATTTCAACGGGCTCCCCTTTGTCATATCTAATTCCATATGCCTTCAAACCTTTCTGTCATACGTCTTTAAAAGGCGGTAGGAAATTCACTCCATACCGCCGCCGTTTCTTCTATAAAAATATCTCGTTACAACAAAGATCAGATTTCACGTGCAAGTAATGCTTTTACCATTAAATATCTAAGTCTGCACTGCCGTACGTTCCGGATCCTATATCGAGGGTGTTAAGGGTTCTTCTTTTCCTTCTTTCTTCCTCCGAATTGCGTAAAATATAGTCCTTAATCTCTTTCGCCCGTTTAATATGTATTAACTGTAACGTAGGATGGGTCGTATCTCCGGTATGGCATACTACCGTTCCAAGGCCGAGTATCCGCTCCCATAAAGAAACCTGAAGTTCTACATCCTGTATCTTATACATGTAGCAATCATTCTCATAGGTTTTAAAAAGACCGGTATTCACTACAATATATTCTTCTCCAATCGTATATTTTGTAAACGTCCATGGAAGTCCAAAAAATAATAATCTTTTTCTTTCTACATATTCCATAATAATGACCGAACCTTTCTCTTCACTACAAATTTTATATCTCGATTTCTCTGGCTTTGGCTCCATATAAAAATGTATAATATTGTTTTTATTTTAGATTATTTTCCATCAAATTGCAACACTAATATGCGGAGACTTATAAGGATCAAAAAAGATGCAGCAGATTTTGTAAGAGAAGGCTTACCGATAAAATGGATACCCAACAGCAAAATCCCATGATAATAGGCTTCCCTCCGCTTTTTACAAGCTTTATAATATCCGTATTGAACCCAATCGCACTCATCGACATCACAATAAAGAATTTGCTCAATTGATTAAGATAATAAAATGCAGTCATTGCAATACCTTGTACATTGCCGGAACACAAGCCGGTGATAAGTGTGGTAAGAATGGAGGCCAGAACAAAATATAACAAAAACATCGGAAAGACTTTTTTAACAGAAACTGTTCCTTTTATCTCGGAACTTTCACGCCGGTACTTCCTGAATTGAAGAAAAGATATCCCTAGTGTAATCGGTATAATGGCTAAGGTTCTTGTTAATTTTACGATTGTCGCATAGGCCAACACGGCTCCCTCGGTGCCATGAATCGTATCCCATGTGGAAGCCGCAGAGGTAACTGAAGACATATCATTGACCGCTGTTCCTGCGAACAAGCCAAATCCTTCATTCGATAAGCCAAGGGCTGCACCCAACGTCGGAAAAGTGAGAGCTGCTATTACATTGAAAAGAAATATCACTGAGATGGAGCTGGCAATTTCTTCATCGTCCGCATAAATGATGGGAGCTGTGGCTGCTATTGCAGAACCACCGCAGATAGAAGAACCTACACCGATCAGTATGGACGTCTTTGGCGGTACTCTTAATATTCTATATAGAATAAAAGCCACTGCCAGAGAGGTTGTAATCGTTGATAATATAATTGGTAAGGAGGCAATTCCAACACTCCCAACTGTTCTCAGATTCAATCCAAATCCTAATAATATAACCGCAGATTGGAGTATTTTCTTCGATGTAAAGGCAATGCCGTCTCGAAAGGCAGACTTGTCCTTTATCATGCCTCCGAGTATCATACCGATTAAAATAGCTATAATGGGCGCTCCAATTATCTCCAGGCTGTGAATAGATTTTACAGCAATCCATGCCGGGGCCGCTATTGCAGAACATAATAGAAGGCCTTTCCCATTCTTCTTAAAAAAATTCATCTTGATAACCATGCCTTTCTCATAAGCTTCTTATTTATTCTATTAGAATCACACTTGATTATAGTTACAACCCGATATAAAATCAAATTATAATTCTTTATGTTTGTATTATTTAATTTTATAAGGAGGTTATTATGCTTGACTTTAGGCATGAAACATTTCTGGCTCTCTGTCGAATCGGAAGCTACACCAAGACTGCAGAAGCACTGCATCTGACTCAGCCCGCAGTGACACAGCATATCAAAGCATTAGAAGCACATTATGGCAATCGCTTATTTACGTACGCTGACAAAAAGCTTACGCTTACAAAGCATGGAGAACTTTTATATCGATTTGCCTCTACCGTCGCTTCGGATAGCGACACTATGACAGAATTACTGCGAAGAAAAACCTTATCAAATCCACCTTTACGATTCGGAGCGACTCTGAGCATCGGTCAATACATTATGCCACATATTTTGGAACAGATTCTGCTGCACAGACCTGACACACAGGTTTCCATGCTGGTAGAAAATACCCATCATTTGCTGGATAAACTGAATCGGGGAGAGATTCAATTCGCACTGATTGAAGGACTTTTCGATAAGACTGCATACCATTCTGAATTATTTGCTACAGAACCATTTATTGCAGTATGTTCCGGCAATTCACCGCTTGTGAATCGTCCCCTCTCCTTTCGGGAACTCACTCAAAATAATCTGATTATAAGGGAACAAGGCTCAGGCACTCGCGAGATTTTCGAGCATCTCTTTGCAAAACACAATTTATCCGTGACCAGCTTCTCAAAAGTCACGGAAGTAGGCAATATGGAGGTGATCAAGCAGTTAGTGAAAGCCGGTTTGGGCATTACCTTTTTATACAAGGCAGCCGTGAAAAATGAGCTGATGCAGGGTGAAATGAATCAATTGAATATCATAAATCCGGATACTTATCATGAGCTCAATTTCGTCTTTCCCAGAAACAGCCAACATGCTTCCGCTTTCCTGGCATGGCTTTATGAGTTTAAAAAATATTTGATGTAGTTACTTTGTTTTGTTATTGAAAGCCGTCCGCTGTTATGGTATCATTAAATAAATTTTACGGCGGTTTCTGAATACCGACGTGTTATACCATTTAGGAGGTCTTTTCATGGCAATCAGAAAGTACAGCAAACATTTCCATACTTCTCATGTTTTTTGCAGATGCTTTTTCCATTGCCAGCTATCACCTCTATTTTTATTTTTAATTGAATTATTCCTATTTAATGAATCGAAGAGAAGCCTTTTCTCTTCGATTTTGTATGTACACTCGTTAAACCAATGACATGAAAGGAAGGATGTAATATGAGACATTTAATGGGTCCTCTTGACTTCACCGTTGAAGAACTCGACAAGCTCTTCAACCTTGCAACCGACATCGAACACAACCTGCCAAAATATGCACATGCCTGTGACGGTAAAAAATTAGCAACCTGCTTCTACGAACCGAGTACCCGTACAAGACTTAGCTTTGAAGCAGCTATGTTGAATCTTGGCGGAAGCGTTATCGGTTTCTCCGATGCCGGTTCTTCTTCCGCTTCTAAGGGCGAAAGCGTATCCGATACCATACGCGTTATTTCCTGTTTTGCGGACATTTGTGCCATGCGTCATCCAAAAGAAGGAGCCCCTATGGTAGCTGCGAGCAAATCCTCCATTCCGGTTATCAATGCCGGGGACGGCGGACATCAGCATCCGACTCAAACGCTTACCGATTTACTTACCATACGCTCATTGAAAGGTCATTTGAAGAACTTCACCGTCGGCTTATGCGGAGACTTGAAATTCGGCCGAACCGTTCATTCCCTCATCCATGCCTTAATGCGTTATCCTAATATCCATTTTATTTTCATATCCCCGGAAGAGCTTAAAGTGCCGGACTATCTCACTGATTTACTCAAGGAAAATAACATACCCTATGAGGAGGTCATCCGCCTGGAAGAAATCATGCCCAGACTCGACTTCCTATACATGACCCGCGTACAGAAGGAGCGTTTCTTTAACGAGGAAGATTATGTTAGGTTAAAGGATTTCTACATCTTAGATAAGACAAAGATGTATCTAGCTAAAAGCGATATGCTCGTACTCCATCCACTCCCGCGTGTCAACGAAATCTCGGTAGAAGTCGACGACGATCCCCGCGCCGCTTATTTTAAACAGGTACAATACGGAGTTTATGTCAGAATGGCCCTTATTCTTACCTTATTGGAAATTGAAGTTGTTTAATCGCAAAAGGAAGGAGAATATATTATGTTAAATGTCGGAAGAATTGAAGAAGGTTTCGTTCTCGATCATATCGAGGCGGGAAAAAGCCTTTCCCTCTATCATCATCTGCAATTAGATAAATTGGACTGTCCCGTCGCTATTATTAAAAATGCAAAAAGCAATAAAATGGGTAAAAAAGATATCCTTAAAGTGGAATGTGATATCGATACGCTGGATCTGGATGTCCTCGCTTTTATTGACCACTGCATTACGGTGAATGTAATTAAAGACGGAGAAATCGTCGATAAAAAAGAACTGGTACTCCCAAAAGAAATCAAGAATATTATCAAATGCAAGAATCCTCGCTGTATTACATCTATCGAACAAGGTCTTCCTCATGTATTTATCCTTACCGATGAAAAAAAGGAAATATACCGCTGCAAATATTGTGAAGAGAAATACGAAGATACCGGGAAATGATTCCGTATATAATTTCAGAAAGGGCTGTAACAGCCCTTTCTTTATAAAAACATATTTTGTAAGTAGAACCACAGCCTATAACCGATATTTGCTTACTTACCAATTTTTCGTATAATCTCTGAACCAATAAAATGAATCCTTTTTACTTCTTTCAAGGGTTCCGTTTCCTTCATCATCCTGATCTACATATATAAATCCGTATCGTTTCTTCATTTCTCCTGTTGTAGCGCTTATTAAGTCGATAGGCCCCCACATCAGATATCCGAAACAGTTAACACAATCTTCATTTATACTCTTTTTCAATTCATCGAGATGATTCTTTAAGTAATCAATTCTATACTGGTCGTGTACAGAACCGTCTTGCTCTTTTTGGTCAAAAGCACCCAGCCCGTTTTCTGTAATAATCATTGGAATATTATATCTTCTGTCCAGCATCATTAATAAGTATCTAAGCCCTTGCGGATCAATCGTCCATCCCCAGTCGCTTTGCCTCAGATACGGATTATTGGAAGCACCGAAGAAATTTTCTCCGTCATCATCAGATTCCTGAGCTGAACTCACAGAACTTGCATAATAGTTCACTCCTATAAAATCAAGCTTAGAATCTGCATACTCTTTTTTATCTTCTTCCGAAATCTTTGTTTCAATTCCTCGTTTTCTGTATTCATTTAACTTATATTCGGGAAAAGCACCCTTGCACATAGCATCGATCTGATACCAATCTCTTTCCATATTTTTATAGGCCAGAATCGAGTCATCCGGATTACAGGTCTTCGCATAAGAGGGGGTTATGCCAAATACACATCCTATCTGAAAATCCGGATTTATTCTGTGTCCGCAATTTATCGCCTTCACACTTGCCAATGTCATATTGTAAGCGCATTCAGCCATTACCTTAGCCGGATTTTCGACTTTTGAATAACACAACCCTGTATTCATATAGGTAAAGAAATCAGAAAGCAACAGGTCTGCATCCAAATGGTTCATTTCATTAAATGTTGACCAATAAGTCACTATGTCCTTGAATTCTGTAAACATCGTTTCACAGTAACGAAGGTATAACTGAATCGTCTCCCTGTTTGCCCATGAACCATATTTCTTTACGAGGTTTAACGGCATCTCAAAATGGAATAAGGTTACAATCGGCTCAATATCTCTTCTTCTCAGTTCCATAATGACATCTCTGTAATGCTCGATTCCTGCCTGATTAGGTGCCGCATCATCACCATTCGGATATATTCTTGCCCAATCTATGGAGATGCGTAGGGCTGTAAAGCCAGCCTCTGCAAATAATGCTATATCTTCTTTATATCTATGGTAAAAATCAATTCCATAATGTGATGGATATACTTGACCTTCTTCCACTTCCCCATGGAAAATTCTCGGGGCAGATGCACTTCCCGCAGTAACGACATCCATTATTCCAAGGCCTTTTCCGTCTGTTTTGTAAGCACCTTCGCATTGATGCGCCGCGATACTTCCGCCCCAAAGCATCTTTTTGCTTATGGCCATTATTTGCTCTCCTTAATCATTCGTAACTGTTCAGTACTTGCCCAGTTACGAGCAAAAATCCATTTCAAATCACCTTCGGTGATAGGATTTTTACTTGTTATTCGATGTTATCGTACGGTCAGCGCAGTAAATGCGCAGACCTACTGAATAGTTACAATCATTCTTACTATTTTTTCCAAGTGTTTTGCAATATTCATCTCACTCATAATTGTCATTAATGTATCTTGTGCATGTGTAAATAAAATATTAGGTCTTACTTCTTCGTCTTCAATCGTACTTTGGAGAACTTTAGTCTGTGCTGCATGGGCCGCTACCATTTCTTTTCTGGCGTCCTCCATATGGGAACTATAAAGCTCTTCATCTCCTTCATACAAAGCCTCCAATGCTTTATTTAACAATGTTCTCCCGTTCCCCGCATTCACTATAATTTCCATTGCCTGCTCATTCATCTCTTCCGTTGTCATCTTTATCCTCACTTTCAATTCTTATCTTATTTAATCTATTGCTTAGCAGTTACAGCGCTTTTGCTTTTCTAGCTTCTGCTTCCTCTTTCTTAGCTCTTTCTTCCATTTCTTCCTTTAAACACTGTTTATCATATACCTTTACAAATGGGTAATAAATGATAAATGTCAATGCAAGCAATACCGCTAATAAAATCAGACCTCTAAAATCATGATTTGTCATATATGTCTGCAAGCCTACCGGCATATACCAAAGGAGGAAACTATCAGAAGGAACTGTTACCATCCCCAGCTTAAATGTGATGTATGTCAGTGCCGGCACTATAATTCCGCATATCCACATAGGGATCATCAATAATGGATTAAATACGATCGAGCCATAAACTACCGGTTCATTGATATTAAAGATTCCCGGGATAAGGCACGTCCTGCCCAAACCTTTCAATCTTCCCGATTTGGTAAAGAAGGCAAAGATCACACATAACATCAATGTACATCCGGTTCCGCCTAACCATACCCAGCCGCCAAACACTTCATTAGTTGTGATTAATGTAGCCGCGCCGCCTTCTGCTACCATTTTAGCATTCTCTGCTATGGCCTGCACACCAACCGTATAATAAACAGGTGTTAAAATCCAAGGACTTAAACCAAAGGAATAGAAGAAGCACATTAAAAACATGATGAGAACGAATCCGCCAAAACTCTGTGCAATGTTAATTAATGGTGATACCGCAACATTTACATAAGCATAAAGGTCTAATCCCAGAATATTACACAATATAAATGAGACTACCATAATGACAACAATAGGGGCAATACTATCGAAGCTATCTACCAAAAACTTAGGAAGCTGTGTATCTTTCTTAAACAGACTCCTTTTACTGAAAAACTTCATTACTAAGGCTGTAAAGATTCCGGCAACAATTGCCACGAACACTCCGCCTGAACCGATCCGATCTGCCGCTACTACAAAATTTCCATCTGCATCAAAAACACTCTGGCTCATCATAAGCATAAGTGCAACGCCCATAAGCCCTGCTTGTCTTTTATACTTCGGTAATTTATATTTTTCCAAAACAAAGGTCGGTATTAAGAATGCAACAAAAATACTGCTCAATCCAAACGTAAAAGTACTGATATAGGAGAAATCAGGAAAATTCTCAATATATTCATTTAGAATCGATAAAATCGTTATGAATGAACTAATCAACATAACGGGCATAATAGCAACCATTGTTTCCTGTACCGATGCTACCCAAGGGTTCTTTGCAACTTTTCCCGCTTTCGGTCCGAATGAATTTGTCATCCAATCAATAAACTTATTCATAATGTTATCCCTTCTTTCCTCTTTATTCTTCTGTTAGTTTAAATGCTTGCTCCAAGATCGATTCCCCATTCATTTTGGCGTAATCCTGCTCGCTTATAAATGCATATGGGACATTATATTCGTTAATAATTTCAGCAAGGTCATCTTCCAGATATTTAAGATGCGGCCCGATTAAAATAATATCTTTGCCTTCTATATAATCCTCTAATTCTGTCTCACCGATAGCCTCCACATTAACATCTACCCCTGTACTTTTTCCTGCTTTTCTTACGTTTTGAGCTATAAAGCTGCTAGAGGCACCTCCGCCGCATACGAAAAGAATTTCCATATATACTTTCTCCTTATTGTTTTATTTTCTGCAACGTTACTATTTTCTTAAATTTTATAGTTATTCTCTTAGCTTTTCAAATTTTTTAATTACCGCTTTCAGGTATTTAAAAGATGCTAATATTTTTTGCTTTTTAAAGTATGAGGTATTATTATAAGAGTAAATATAAAGTAGTAAAGGAGGAGTGTATGCGTCAAAATAAATCGAGAGATATTTTAGATTATTTCATCAAACATTCGTCAATAAATCTCTCTCTAAAAAGGATTTCTGACAAATTTGGAATTTCTCAAAAACAAATAAAGAATTATATAAAGCAGCTTAACGAAACTACTTCTCCTAATACAATTATTATTCAAATGAATTCTAACGAATATCGGCTATGTGATAATTATAACTCATATATGCATCTATTCGAAGATACGGATTATCTGCCCAAAGACAGAAGGTCCAGCATTTTGTCAAAGTTACTTTTATCTGCCGAACCTTTGGATATTTTTGATTTGGCAGATGAACTCTATGTCAGCAGACCTACTATTGACCGCGACCTTATAAGAGTCAGGCGAAATATTTCTGCCTTCAATTTAAAATTATTAATTAGGGATGATCAAGTTTCACTTGTTGGAACAGAGAAAGATAAGCGCCGACTTACAAGCACTTTGATTACCTCTGATTATTATGCAAATTTTATAAGCAGCGATAAAACAAAGTATTTGAATGAAAGCTATCAGATAGATTTTCTTAAGCAAAATCTGAAGAAGATGTTCAATGAGTCTCATATCTTTTTTAATGACTATTCTCTTAATAATATTGCACTTCATCTCGTTATCACAATTGACAGATTGAGACAGCAATGCGAAATTACCGATTTTTTGCCGTCTATCTCTATAACAAATACGGAAAAAGAAGTCGCCGAAAATATTATTTCTTTTCTAGAAAAAAGTTATGATATCGTTTTTTCTGCATCAGAAAAGCAGAATTTAACGATGTTTTTATCCTGCAATCTTGTCACCGTTGACTACAATTTTGCTAATGCAAAAAATATAAGCAATTACATCACTGATGAAAGCGAATATTTAACACAGCTTATACTGTTGAAAATCAAAGAATATTATGCTTTAGATGATTTTGATGAGATATTTGTAACAAGGTTTATGTTGCATATGGACAACCTGCTTAAACGGATCAATACAAACTTTTCCGTTCATTCTCCTCTTTCAAAAGAGATTATGTCAACCTATCCTTTGATATATGATATTGCAGTTTTTGTAGCGGATATCATTTATACCGAAACAAAGCACATGATAAATCAGGATGAAATTTCTTTTATCGCCCTGCATATCGGCAGCTTTTTTGAAAGCAACCAAATGAATAAGGATAAGCTCGCTGCAATTTATGTTTATTCTAATTATCATGAATTTTATCGTTATAATATTGAAAAGATTCAAAAATTATTTAACGACCGTCTGAATATCAAATTCAGTATTTCTGCTGATAATTATGCATCTTCAGATATTAAAGAAGATATTGTTATCAGTGAAGTGGGGATTCGAAATAAAGATATTATTGTCATTTCGCCTTTCATTACGGAAGGAGAAATTGCCATAATCCGATCACACACCAACGCGCTCATTCACAAGCAGAAATACGATCAATTCGAATCTGCCTTCAAATATATGTTCAGTGAGAAATTATTTTTCACAAATATTACAGGTAACGACGAGTTCCAGGTTATTAATAAGATTCTAAATAAAATGGAGCCTCTGGACTATTTTATGCCTTCTTTTCCCGATGATGTAATTAAACGCGAAAGGCTTTCTTCCACTTGCTTTCATAACGGTATCGCTATTCCGCATTCTATCAGCCATCAAATTAAGAAGAGTTTTATTTCTTTCACCTGTTATGACAAAGGTCAAACATGGAATGACGAAACAGTAAAGCTTGTAATTTTAATCGGGATTGCTTATCATGAGCGCAAAATGTTCCGCTCTGTTTTCAATCAGCTCATTCATATTTTTACCAATGAAGCTCATGTACTTTCCGTCAGCAAATGCAAAATATACGATGAAGTTATCGATACAATAAAAATTATATTAGAGGATATGTATAAAGAGCATTTCTAAATTTATTTCATAAATATATCTTAATACATAAAAACGCCCTTATTTATGGACTTTAATCTTTCATAAACAAGGACGCTCTATAAATTATCTTTAAAAAACTCTGCCAATTCTACCACGGCCTTCGCTTCGTCCGGCCCTTCCGCTTCCACAAGAACCTCGTCTCCTTCCATAAGCCTAAGAGACATAATGCTGAGAATCCGTTTCGCATCTCCCAAGCTGTCATTCACACTGACAGAAATTGCTGACGCATACTTTAGAGCTTTTCTTACAAGCTGCCCGGCCGGATGCTCGAATTTCTCAGGATAATCAGTTATCTTATATCGGAAACTTTTCATTTTTTTAAGTTCCGCCTTCCTTATAGATTTGGTAACGGCTTCTTTTACATAATTTTCAACCGTTCCTATTTCTATAATTCCCGCTTTTCTACTATATATTCTATGAAAAGTTTTCTTACCTTCTACTATTCCAAATAAAATATCTCTTTTTCTTTGTACAATTCTCAATTACCGCATTCGACGCTAATACGATTGAAGATTCCCATGATTTCCTCTGTTTCCAGACTACCTTTTTCTTCTCCGGCCTTATCCAGAATGGCATTTCCTTCGTGCATCATTAGAATTCTATCCCCATATTCCACCGCATATCGGAGATTATGAGTCACCATAATTGTCGTCACTTTTTTCTCTCTGACAATTTTATCGGTCAATTCCATAATGATTTCTGCCGTTTTCGGGTCGAGTGCCGCTGTATGCTCATCCAATATGAGGAACTCAATAGGAGACATCGTAGACATAAGAAGAGCCAATGCCTGACGCTGACCGCCGGATAAAGAACCTACCTGAGTATGCAGCTTATCTTCCAGCCCCAGATTCAAGGGTCTTAATAAGTCTCTGTAATACTCTGTTCTCGCCTTATTCACTCCACGTCCTAAGCCGTACCTTTTTCCTTTATTATCCGCAATGGACATGTTTTCGAGAATATTCATGCTCGGACACGTCCCTTTTGACGGGTCCTGATAAACGCGGCCGATTTTGCGCTGTCTTAAGAAATCCTTCTTTCCGGATATATCCTCTCCGTTTACCACAATCTTACCGCTGTCGATATCGATACTTCCGCAGATAATGTTTAACATAGAAGTTTTACCGGAACCATTACTTCCCACTACAGACACGAACTGTCCATCCTGTATCGTAAGATTAAAATCCTGGAAAAGACAAAGTTCATTGATAGAACCGGGATTATAATTTTTATTGATATTAATTAGTTCTAGCATGTTTTCCTCCTGTCTTCTTCCGATCCATACCGATCACGAGTATGATAAGGAACAGCACTGCGGTAATCAACTTAAGATCCGTTGACGGAAGCCCGATTCTGATTGCAAGAGCCACACAGCCCTTATACAACACTGAACCCAGAACCACGCTGGAAGTAATATTGAAAAATGTAATTTTTTTAAAAAAACTCGTTCCGATAATAACACTGGCAAGACCGATAACTACCGTTCCGGTTCCCATGGAAATATCGAAATATCTTTGCTGCTGTGCAAAAATACAACCGCTGAGCGCTACCAACCCATTGGCGATAGCAAGACCGACAATTTTTACAAAGCCTTTATCCACACCTAAGGATGTAACAATCGTATCGTTATCTCCTACCGCACGAAGTAAGAATCCTGACTTCGTACTCATATAGGCATCCAATAAATATTTCGTAAGAAATGTAATAATTAAGATAATAATTACCTTTTTATACGCTGTCATGCCCGCAGGGAACAAGGTGTTAACAAAACCGTTATCAAAGATGGTGTCCATGTTATAAATAGGCAGGTTGGCCCTTCCTGCAATCCGGAGATTAACCGTATAGAGTGCCGTCATCATAATAATTCCCGACAATAAATCCCTTACCTTTAATTTCACATGAATCAGCCCGGTACATACTCCTATGAAAGCTCCCCCTATAAAGGTAATAGGGAGCGTTATAAGAGGATTTACTCCCGAAGCGATTAACATACAAGTCGCGGCTGCTCCCATCGGGAAGCTTCCGTCCACCGTCAAATCGGGAAAATCCAATATTTTATAGGTAATATACACTCCAAGAGCCATAATCGCATATATCATACCTTGTTCCAACACGCTGAGCAATAAAGTCACTGTCATTCCTCCACTTAAAAACTTATTCTACTATAATTTCCTCGAATTTCTCATAAGCACTGTCTACAAATGCACTGTCAAGGGCAAGATTGATTTTCTCCGCCGCTGCTGTGTTCACATATAAACTGGGTTCCGAAATTACTTCAAACTTCATATCGGAAGCCTTTGCTTCCCCTTTTAAAACCTTAGCTGCCATTCTTCCGGTCTGTTTGCCGAGTTCGAAATATTCAAGTCCCATGGAAGCTACACAACCTGCTTTTACCTGCTCCACTTCCGAACCGAATACAGGAATACCTGCAGTATTCGCCGAATCAATTACTGTTTGAAGAGCGGATACTACTGTATTATCCGTCAAATTCGTAAGACAGTCAACCTTTGTTACAATATCTGCTGCCGCAATTCCCACATCGGCGATAGTGTTGATTCCGCTTTCCACAATTTCAAATCCATAATCGCCTGCATATTTCTTATATTCTTCTATCGCACTGATAGAATTCACCTCACTGGTCGTATAAAGAATACCTATTGTTTTCGCCCCCGGTAAGACGCTGCGAATCATCTCAAGCTGTGCCGATACTGCAAGTGCATCTGAAGTTCCCGTAATATTGCCGGTAGGTAAACCATCATCATCCGCAAGACCAGCCTCCACAGGATCGGAAACCGCCGTATAGATAACAGGAATCTCTGTATTCATAGTAGAGTTATAAGCACTCATAGCACTCGGTGTTGCAATGGCGCAAATCATATCTACCTTCTGAGATACATAATTATCAACTATTGTGCTCGCCGTACCCGTATCCGCCTGTGCATTATCGAAAAGAACCATCAGATTCTCCCCTTCCTTTATTCCCTCTTCCTCAAGACCTGCAAGAAAACCATTCTTACAGTTATCCAAGGAACCGTGCTCGGCAAACTGAGAAATACCTACGACATAGCTCCCCGTACCTTTCTGTCCGCAGCCCGCAAACGCCGCTGCTATAACTGTCATCGATAACACCATTGCTAAAATTTTCTTTTTCATAATTTTCTTCTCCTTTATTATTTTATACCTATGGAACGAACAAAGAATGTGCCTTGGTACATTCTTGGCACCCTAGCGGATTGCGAAGCAATATACCTCCTCTCCGCGAGGTGCACATCCTGCACGTAGTGCTTTTTATGTTATAAGACGCAATTTCCTATAACATAAAAACCGCCTCAAGCTAATAATCGCTTGAGACGGTAATAATCTTAAAATAGTATTATTATCGCGGTACCACTCAAATTGCCATGCCTAAAACATGACCACTCTACCATGTACTGTCATACATGTCGGGAGGATAACGGGGCCGAATCCCGCCGGAACCTACTATAAGTTCAGTCCGGCCTCGAAAGTCCATTCAGTAAAATTTCCTGTACTGCCTTCCACCACCGACAGCTCTCTGTAACAGTTCCTGATACTTACTACTCTTTCTCACAGGTTTATTGTCTATTTCTTTTAATATACCTTAATCTAATTTTTTATAATTGTCAAGTTCTAATTTTCAACAAACATATGTCTCTTATTTTTAAAGCATTTCCATGCACAAATCATAGATTGTCCAATACCTTTACCAAGGTATGCCATGGCATCGTTGCACATTTCACACGTGCCGGCATATCCGAAATATTCTTCAAAGCTGCAGCATCCTCTAACTCATCTAACTCATCGTCGGAAAGCGGCTGTCTGGTCGCCATTTTCAAAAATATTTCCGCCAGCCGCCTGCCCTCTTCTACTGTCTTCTCCCGCACCAAATCAATCATAATTGAAACAGAAGCCTGAGATATGGCGCATCCCACTCCGGTAAAAGAACCGTCCGCGATCACACCATTCTCTACCTGCAGCTCCAGTTCTATTTCATCTCCGCAGCTCGGATTCCTGCCGGGCATCACGGCCGTAGGAAGCCGCAAATGCTTTTTATTATGACCGGAAATACTGTGTTCTTTTATTACTTCAGAATATAATTCATTAAGATTCATATCCAAGCACCTTCCTGACATTTGATAACGCATCTACAAAGATATCCACATCCTCCAATGTGTTATAAAGATAAAAGCTCGCTCTGCAGGTGGAAGAAGCACCAAGATGCTTCATCAAGGGCTGCGCACAATGATGGCCCGCACGGATAGCTACTCCGTAACTATTCAAAATGCTGGCAACATCATGAGGATGCACATCCTTTACATTGAAAGAAAGTATCCCCGCTCTGTTTTCAGGACTTTTCGAACCGTAGATTTCTACCTCTTCCAACTTGCTAAGCTTATAAAGCGCATATTGAAGCAGTGTAGTTTCTATATGATGGATATTCTCCCAGCCTGCATCGCTTAAATAATCCATAGCCGCCATAAGACCTACTGCACCTTCTACATTAGGCGTCCCGGCTTCCAGTCTCCATGGAGCATCCATATAAGCTGCCGATTGTTCCGATACCTCTTCTACAATTCCTCCGCCCAACATGAGTGGCTCCATCGTATCCAAAATACTTTTTCGTCCATACAGCACCCCTATTCCCGCAGGTGCCATCATCTTATGACCGGAGAAAGCCAGAAAATCCACATCCAATTCCTTCACATCGGTTTTAATATGGGGAACACTCTGAGCTCCGTCGAGAACAACAACTGCTCCATGCTTATGGGCCATACCGGCGATCTCCTTTACCGGAGCAATTCCTCCCAGCACATTCGATACATAATTAAGAGCCACTATTTTGGTCCGGCTGCTTATTTTCTCTTCCCATTCCTGAAGCGTGATCTGTCCCTCTTCATCTCCGTACACATACCGTAAAACAGCACCTTTTTCTTTTGCGAGCCGCTGCCACGGCAGGAGATTGCTGTGATGCTCGGCAACGGTAATCAGTATCTCATCGCCCGCTTCTATATTCGCTCTGCCATAAGATAACGCAACCATGTTGATTGCCTCCGTTGTTCCTGCCGTAAATACGATTTCCTCCGGATTATCACACCCGATAAAATCAGCAGTCCTTTTTCTCACTTTTTCATAGAGTGCAGTGGCATCCTCACTCAAAGCATAGGCTCCCCTATGGGGATTTGCCGCATAGTTTTTATAATAATCCTCTATTGCTTTCACAACGGAAAACGGCTTTTGACTCGTAGCCGCACTGTCCAAATAGACAAGTGTTTTCCCTATTTCTTTACGTGTGAGCAACAGGGGAAAATCTTTCTTAAATTGGTTTTTAAATTGATTTTCCATAAATACTCGCTCCAATATATTGTGTGATTTCCTCTCTGATTTCCGGTATCTCGATTTTGTTAAGAAGAGGTGTGAAAGATGCTTCCACCAATAACTGTTCGGCTTCTCTTCTGCCAAAACCTCTGCACATAAGATAATGCAACTTATCCGAATCCGGTCGGCCCGTAGAGGTAGCGTGCTGTCCTTCCACATTATCTTCTCCGCAAAGTAAAAGCGGTGCGGAAAGATTAACCGCTTTATCGCTCAAGGCAAGTACTGTTTCCTCTTCACTTCCTTTGGCTCCCGTAGCTCCCGTAATGAAATCCAAAGTACTTTTCAGCGTTTTCTTCGAAGAATCTGCCAAAGCACCGCGTACGGTAATTTTACCTTCGGTTTCCTTTGCGCCAAATGCAATCCGATAATTTAAATCCATTTCTTTTTTGTTTTTTCCTATATAGATTCCATCCAAATGCGCGCTGCTTTGTTCACTATTTAAAAGAACATCGCAAGCGCCTGCTGTTTTACCGCTTCCCAACTCATTCAAAAGAATATTTACAAAAGCCTTTTCCCGGGCCTGCACCGCTACTGCATCCACGTGAGTGGCTGTTTCCGGCAACATCTGTAATTTGATTATTTTAATTTTTGCGTTTTTCTCTGCTTCCAAAAGTGTAAAGCCGAAGTGAAATGCTTCTTCTTTTGTATTTCCGCTGTATTTTATAATTACTGTCGCATCGCTGTCCTTTTCCGCCTTGATGTGAATATAATCCTTTAGTAAGCGGTTCTCTTCATCCAAAGAATATTCTATAATAATCGGAGTATCCGGCAAAGCGCCTTCCGGAATGGTAAGGGCCAATGCGCTATTATAATTATCCGAAATAAATTCATAGTTTCTTTTCACAGAGTCGGGAATTGCCTTTGTCTCTGCTCCGATAAAAATGTTGTCAATCTGCACTCCTTCCGGCAAAGTTATTTTTGCTTCCTTCCGGTAAGCGGAAGGGCCATCCTCCATAAACTCAAGAGAAAGGCTGTTTATTCTTAACCAGCTCCATGTAGGAACCTGCAATGGATTCATATTTTCTAATGTAATTGCCAACGTCCTTCCTCCTTATCCAATACTTCCTTCTAATTCAAGGCCGATGAGACGGTTCATTTCAACCGCATATTCCAACGGCAGTTCTTTCGTTACCGGCTCCACAAATCCCCTTACAATCAACGCTTTCGCCTCTTCCTCGCTCAGTCCGCGAGTCATAAGATAATAAATGGACTTCTCACTGATTCTTCCAATTTTCGCTTCGTGACCGATATCCGCCTTATCATTTCGCACATCCATGACCGGAACGGTATCCGACCGCGATTCGCTGTCTAACATAAGCGATTCACAAACAACGCTGCATTTACTGTTTACCGCCTGCGGCATGATAACCACCGAACTGCGGTACGTGGCCTTTCCTCCGTTTTTGGAAATGGACTTGGAAGCGACCGTAGAGGAGGTGTTAGGAGCTGCGTGTACTACTTTAGATCCCGTATCGAGATCCTGATTTTCCCCCGCAAAAGTGATTCCGGTGAATTCGCTCTTGGCATTTTCACCCTTCAATATACTCATAGGATACAACATCGTAATATGGGAGCCAAATGTTCCTGAAACCCATTCAATTTTCCCGTTTTTCTCAACGACTGCTCTCTTGGTATTCAAATTGAGCATATTCTTGGACCAGTTTTCTATTGTGGAATACCGAAGAGAGGCCCCTTCTTTCACATATAGTTCCACCGCTCCTGCATGCAGGTTTATTGTGTTGTGTTTCGGCGCAGAACATCCTTCGATAAAATGAAGGCTGGAATTCTTCTCACAAATGATCAATGTATGTTCAAACTGTCCTGCTCCCGGCGCATTCAAACGAAAATAGGATTGCAGCGGCATACTTACTTTCACTCCTTCGGGCACATACACGAAGGAACCGCCCGACCAAACTGCTCCATGAAGAGCCAGGAACTTATGCTCCGTTGCCGGCAGAAGCTTCATAAAATACTCTTTTACAATATCTCCATATTCCTGCAGCGCCGTTTCCATATCCGTATAAATAACACCTTGTTTCAGCAGTTCCTCCCGCATACTGTGATAAACCACTTCGGAATCATACTGAGCACCGACACCATCCAGCGCTTTCCATTCTGCCTCGGGAATACCGAGACGTTCGAAGGTCTCTCTAATATCATCCGGCAATTCTTTCCAATCATCCGTCATCGCTGCCTTAGGCCTCACATAGGTTACAATTTCATCCATATTGAGTTCATGCAGAGACGGCCCCCACTTAGGAAGTTCCTTTTCATTATATATTTTTAACGACTCCAAACGACGTTCCCGCATCCATAGCGGATCGTTCTTATTCATCGAAATCTCAGTCACGATATCTTCAGTAAGTCCGTGCTTCACCTGATATTCTATATTATCCGTGTCATAAATATCATAAATGTTTCGCTCGAACTCATCTATTTGTGTCCTTTTCTTTTCCACTTACATTCACCTCACTCCGAAAGGAAACTTGCAAATCCTTCCCGGTCAATTTTCTGTATCAACTCTTTTCCACCGGTAAAAACTATTTTTCCGTTTACCAAAACATGAACATAATCCACCGGCAAATCCTTCAACAGTTTCGTACTGTGGGAAATAATCAAAAGAGAGTGTTCCTCATCCAGATTCTTATAATGGGCAATACCCTCTCTCACTGTTTTCACTGCATCCACATCCAGACCGGAATCGGTTTCATCCAAAATAGCCAGTTCAGGATTCATCATCAGAAGTTGAAGAATCTCGCTTTTTTTCTTTTCCCCTCCTGAAAACCCAAAGTTTACATACCTGTCCGCATAGGCCTTATCCATCTTAAGCAAATCCAGTGTCTCATCCAACTGTCTCCTGAAAGCGAACAAAGATGTGGGTTTACCTTCTACAGCCGCTTTCGCAGACTTCAGGAAATCTCTCATCGTGATTCCATCGATTTCCTCCGGTGTCTGAAAAGATAAAAAGACTCCCCTCTTCGCCCGTTCGTTGGTCGCTAAATCCGTAATATCTTCACCTTTCCAGCAGATACTTCCACCTTTTACTAAATAATCGGGATGTCCCATAATCACATTAGCAAGTGTGGACTTCCCGGCACCGTTAGGTCCCATAATCACATGGATTTCTCCCTTATCTATCTTCAGCTCTAATCCATTAATAATTACTTTCTCCGATTCAAGCGTCGCATGTAAATTGTCTATGTGTAGCAATGTCTGACTCATGTTCATTTTCTCCTTCTTTTTCATCTTGTTGCTTGTGTATACAATCAAATTCGCAAAACGGAACACAACTTTTTAAATGATTCAAAAATTCAAAGATTGTCTCTATCTCACCCTCACTTAAGGTCTTTAAATAGCCGCACAGGTTTCTATTGGACTCTTCATGAAAGCTCAAATGTTCCTTTCTGACTTCCTCTCCCTCTCTCGTCAGCCGAAAGTACTTTTCTTTCTTATTTCCAACCTTCGTGTATATCTCCAGCAATCCTTTCTTGGATAGCTTGACAGAAACCTGTGTAACGGCTCCTTTTGTAATCCGCAGAAGATCCGACATATCGCTGACGTTCAATTCAGGAAAACGCTGAACTACGTCCAGAAAAGCAACTTCCGAATGATATAGAAGCTGTCCGCCATATTCCCTCGGTTTCTTTTGCTCTTCCGTAATCATACTCATGACCTCAAATATTTTCTCTGTTACTCTACAATTCATGATCTATGCCTCATATTCCTTTCATAAATCCACTATAACAGTTCAGTACCCTCACTGTTACAAAAGCAAAGATTGCTTTATGAAAATCTATTAAAATCACTTTTGGTGATGAGATTTTCACTTGCTTTTCTACGTTTCCTTAACTTAGTATAGGACAAATATTTTAATAAGTCAATATTGTTTAGTAGTTAAACAATATTTTTATATTTTAATGTAACAATGTGTTTCCTATAGAATAAAAAATGTCTCAGACTAAATTATAATCTGAGACATTCCATTATCCTGATATTTTATCCACACTATAAATATCTATCGCTTACGCATAATTGCAAACTCTTTGCACCGATGTTTCTACAAAGCCGAGAACTTCTGCTTTCGTCAGTTTTCCCTTCGCTACTTCTACTACTTCTTCTAATAACATGGCTCCAAGCTCTTCCAAGCTTTCCGGACCATAAATCACATGGCTGGCATCTACATCAATATTATCCTGCATCATAGCATAGGTCTCTCTGTTACCCGTTACTTTTATTACAGGTGCCAGCGGATTGCCCGTAGGCGTTCCCCGTCCTGAGGTGAATACGACAATCTGTGCTCCCCCTGCTATCATGCCTGCGATGGAAGAAGGATCGTTGCCCGGCGTATCCATAATGACAAGCCCTTTGCTCTCGATAGGCATCGCATAATCCACCACATCTTGTACCGGCGTGCTGCCTCCCTTATGGATACAGCCTAAGGATTTTTCTTCCAGCGTAGTAATTCCACCCGCCTTATTCCCCGGGGAAGGATTGCCTGCACGTACCTTTTCTCCCGCCATTTCCAAGCTTTCTTCATATCTGCTAATAATATGGTATATTTCTTTTTCCAACTCAGGATTCGCCGCTCTTTTAGCCAGGATATGTTCCGCCCCGATGAATTCGGTGGTTTCGCTTAATACTGCTGTTCCGCCTTCTCCTACGAGCAAGTCGCACATCTCACCTACCATCGGATTGGCTGCCAGCCCTGAGGTGGGATCGGAGCCTCCGCATTCGGTTCCTACAATCAGCTTACTGATAGGGAATTCCTTCTTTTGTAAAAGAGAAGCTTCCTGCACCATCTCCATTGCATAACGCACTCCCTTTTCCATGGTTCTGATCGTACCGCCTTCTTCCTGAATAATCAGGGTCTTTATCGGCTTATCGGTCAGCTTCTTAATCTCCGCCACCACAAGATCCATCTGGCAGTTCTCACAGCCAAGAGATATAACTACGGTTCCATATACATTAGGGTTCGCCGCATATCCTGCCATCATATTCATGGTATGGATTTGGTCAGACGGCACCTGGGAACATCCATTTTGATTGTGGAAGGATACCGCTCCGCTCACCTGTCTGGCAATCATTTCTGCCGTATCGGAAGCGCAAACGCTCGCAGGCAGAATCAAAACATGGTTTCTCACTCCTACTTTACCATCACTTCTTTCGTATCCATAAAAATTCATTTTCACATCACCCTCCTTCCATCAATCTTTTTCACTTTTCACGTTATGGGTATGTACATGCATGCCACTTCCTATTGGCTGTGT
This sequence comes from Kineothrix sp. MB12-C1, assembly GCF_030863805.1. NCBI lineage: Bacteria > Bacillati > Bacillota > Clostridia > Lachnospirales > Lachnospiraceae > Kineothrix > Kineothrix sp. MB12-C1. The sequence continues at coordinate 3,258,456 of NZ_CP132957.1, read as the reverse complement.
GGCTACCCCAATTACCTGACCGTATTTAATCAGCCTGGCTCCTTCGGGAATATCCGTAAGGGCAAGCTTATGATAAATAGTAATATCTTCATTTACCTTTAAAGCTCCCACACTATTATCTTTTCTTTTATATTGGATTTCTTCTCCGGCTTTTATCGGTTCAATGGCAACAATTACATTATCCTTCTCATGAATCATCAATCCTTTAATCAATATACTGCCTCCCATCTTAATAGAACAGAGTAACGAGTCCCGTTGTAAGGACCGGGATAAAGGTTAACAGTAACAAAACGAGTAAAAGAAGCAAATAGAAAGGCACTGCCTCTTTAATAAAGTTCTTAATCTTACATTTTGTGATACCGCAAGTAACGAACATCAAGGTACCCATCGGAGGAGAAAGAGAACCTATGGAAATATTGAAAATAAATACCATTGCGAACTGAATCGGGTCAATTCCATAGGCTGCCGCTATCGGTGCAAGCAAAGGACCGAGTATAATATTGATCGCATTACCTTCGATAAACATTCCTACAATAATAAGGAAGAAGTTCACGATAATCATAAATACATATTTATTAGAAATACTATTTACGATATAATTGGTCAGTGTTTGAGGAATCATTTCTTTTGTAAATATCCAGCTCAACGCAGATGCAGCACCTACAATAAGCATAATAGAAGCCGTTGTTAATACCGTTTCTTTTACCGCTGAAACGAGATTCTTCACATTCAGATTTTTATATACGAAACCTAGTACCATGGAGTACACGATAGCAACCGCTCCTGCCTCCGTAGGGGTGAACACGCCGATTCTGATACCGCCGATAATGACGATAGGTAAGCAAAGCGGTAAAAAAGCTCCTTTTAATGCTTTCCAAAGTTCCTGAAAAGATGCTCTCTCTGTACGAATCGGCACATATCCTCTCTTTTTCGAAATGAAACGTACCAATATCATTAATGAAATACATAAGGTAGCTCCCACTCCGATACCGGATATAAACAGCTTTCCGACCGATAAATTGGTTACGGAAGCGTAAATGATCATTCCGATTCCGGGCGGAATCAGGGGGGTAATCATGGAAGAAGTCGCTGTTACTACAGAAGAAAATTCCTTGGAAAATCCTTTTTTCTCCATTTCCGGCACGAGCATTTTCGATTGCATAGCCGCATCGGCAAGATTAGAGCCGGACAACCCTCCCATCAATGTGGAAAGGAGTACGTTTACTTGTGCCAGTCCTCCTGTCATACGTCCTGTTATTACAGAACAAAAGTCCATAATTCTCGACGTCACCCCGGAGTAATTCATCAGCACACCCGCACAAACGAAGAAGGGGACTGCTAAAAGAGGAATACTTTCCGTACCCGCAACAATTCTCTGAACGATAATGAGACTGGAAACATTCGAGGCAATGGCAAAATAAGTAACGCAGCCTGCCAGAATAGATACGAACACCGGAACCTTCAGGAACAAGCATACTAATAATACGATGACCGCTAATACTACAACATTCAATTCCATCACTTGTCCTCCTCTTCCTCTTCGATATTTAATCCTTTAAAATCTCTTATAAGATAAATCGTATAGCTTACCGCCATCAGCACACAACCGATCGGAATAGCCATATAAATATACTGCGTGGGTATTCTTAAGATATTAGTCACCCGGGAGGTTCTGATAAACTGTTGCACCAAAGATATTCCATTGATAAATATAAATCCAAGCACGCCCATAGAAACGATATAGATAATAACATCCATTACTTTCTGCATCTTTTCCGGGAACATATCCACTATCATATCGATAGCAATATGACTTCCGTTTCTAAATGCTGCGCTCGCTCCGAAATAAATAACCCATGTAATTAAACCGAGCTGTACTTCCTCCTGCCATATAAAGGGAGAATTTAAAAAGTAGCGCCATATTACGCCAAAAAAGGTAACACAAACTAATAAAATAAGGCAGACACCCGAAATACAATAATCAATTCCCAATATCCTGTCTAATTTCTTATTTTGCCCCATAGTTTCACATCCTTTCGAATAGGGCTCCGTAACCCGCTTCCTTACGGAGCCCTCCTGCTTACTGACCGATAATTTCTTTTACTCTGTCAACCAATCCATCTGACCATGCACCAGTAAGTGTAGTATCTTCATAAAAAGGTTCTGCCGCTGTTCTAAACGCACCGAAATCAACTTCTGTCACGGTAACGCCTTCGTCTTTTAATTTCTGCAAGCTCTCTTCGTCCGCTATCGCTGCCAGTTCATTCTGACGCTCTCCGGCTTCCTGTGCTGTCTGCAACAACCATCCCTGCTGCTCTTCTGTCAAAGAATTGAAGAAATCATTGGAAATAACAATCTGGGATAAATCTCTGATATGTCCGTCTAACATCAGGTTCTTAGCTACTTCCTGGAACTTGCCGCTGTAGATTACGGACAAGGGATTCTCTAATCCATCTATGGTTCCCTGAGATAAGGATGTATATACCTCTGTTAACGGCATGGGTGTGGGTGCTGCGCCTAATACTTCAAATCCTTTTACGTGTACCGTAGATCCCTGCGTACGTATCTTCATACCTTTTATATCTTCCGGGCTTGTTACGGGCTTAGTGGTGATCGTATGTCTTACCCCATATCTCCAGTTTCCTGCGATTACTTTTAAGCCGGCACCTTCCAACTGTGTCATCTGCTCTGCCCACCAGTCGCTGGCAACTAATGTATCCAGTTCTTCCCATGTCTCAAACAGGTAAGGCGCCTGCATAATTCCAAGATCCGGAGCTCCTCTGTCCGCCAGGAACGGGCCATTGCCGATACAAACTACAGAATCGCCTGCGAGAATCTGATCGATCAAATCGCTCTTGGATCCGAGCTGACCGGAAGGGAATACTTCCAACTTCATCGTTCCACCGGATACTTCACTCAATCTTTCCGCCCAATATTTTGCGGCTTCCTGAACCGGATCTCCCTCGTTATTATCATGTCCGAATTGAATAACAACTTCTACCTCTGCTGCCATATCCGCTGCTTCTGTCTCTGTTTTCTGCTCCTCATTTGCCGCTGTTGTTCCACCGGCTGCTGACTGACCGCATCCTGTCATAACTGCTGCGAGCATTGTCAATGATAATGTTAATGCAAGTATTTTCTTTTTCATTCTATCTCTCCTTTATTTTGTTATATTAATTTCCTATATATTCTTGTTGTGTACTTCTGATATATCAGTGATGCTAAAAATTTTTAATCCATTACAAATATTCAAATGCCTCATTAATTGCATGTTCTATATGATGTCTGACCCTTTGCTCTATCCTGTCGGCATCCTCCTCCAAAAAAGCTTCTATAATTTCGATATGATCCTTTATGGAACTGCCGTACTGTCTATTTCTTTTAGATATCCTTAACCGGATTCTATGACTATGGTCATTCACCACTTGCAGCATATCCTTTAGAAATTTATTATCCGTATATTCAAGAATCATATTGTGCAGATCCCGATCCAAGTTAATAAAATAGTCCCTCTGCTCCTCCATGACCGAATCCGCCGGTGGTACCATCCAGGCTTCCCTCATACGAAGCAATCTTTCTCTCGGTATCTTACCGCATGCACCCCTCGCCGCATAAGGTTCATTTAAGGCACGTACTTCATAAATAGATTTTGTCAGGTCTACCGTAATATCTGATACGATAGTCCCCTTTCTTGAATATATATATACAAAACCTTCTTTTTTCAGCTTTTGGATCGCTTCTCTCACAGGAGTTCTGCTGATATCCAATTCATCCTGAAGACTTTCTTCCGATATATCGCTCAGCGGAGGAAGTTCTCCTTTCAGAATCTTGTCTTTTATTATGTTATAAGCAATTTGTGCTTTATCTCTCATAAAGTCCCCCTATATTTTTTGTCAATGCATCGTTATTAAATCATATTGACGCTCAAATTACAAGGGGATTATGAAATTTTATCTTTGTACTCTACCGGATGCATTTCCTTTTGCGAGGGATTCAACCTCCGCCTCTGCCACCAAATTGAAGTCGTGTTCGATCGAATGTTTCAGACACGAAGCTGCAACTGCGAATTCAATTGCTTCCTGAGACTCTTTCCCTTTCAGCAGTGAGTGAATCAAACCTCCGCCAAAGGAATCTCCTCCCCCTACCCTGTCAACAATATGTACCAAATATTCTTTAGAGAAGTAAGCTTTATCTTCATGGTAAAGCATAGCCGCCCACTTATTGTCTGTTGCTGACAGACTTCCCCTAAGTGTAATCGCTACATATTCGAGACCGAACTTCTCCTGAAGTTTCTTTGCTACACTGATATATCCCTCTTTAGAAATCTTTCCGGTATTGATGTCCGTACCTTCTGCGTGTATTCCAAATACATCCGCAGCATCTTCTTCATTTGCGATGCAGACATCTACATATTCCATCAGCTTAGCCATTACTTCTCCGGCCTTCTCATTGGTCCAAAGCTTCTTTCTATAGTTCAAATCACAGCTCACCTTTAATCCTTTTGCCTTTGCTGCCTTACATGCTTCCAGACAGATTTCAGGATTTTCACCGCCCAGAGCAGGTGTGATTCCTGTAAAATGAAGCCACTGTGCTCCTTCGAATATTTTATCCCAATCAAAGTCCTCTTTCCGCGCAAGTGCAATGGAAGATCCGGCACGGTCATAAATTACTTTTGATGGTCTTTGGGAAGCCCCTTTTTCTACAAAATAGATTCCCAGGCGAGGTCCTCCTATTACAATATCTTTAGTATCCACTCCGTATCTTCTAAGCTCATTGATCCCACTCTGTCCAATTTCATTAGCTGGAAACTTGGATACAAAAGATGCTTCATGCCCATAATTAGCTAAAGAGACAGCAACATTGGCTTCTCCTCCTGCATAGGATGCTTCGAATTTATCCGCCTGCACAAAACGCAAATATCCCTGCGGATTCAATCTAAGCATAACTTCTCCGAAACATACAACTCTTGCCATTTTTTTACTCCTTTTTAACGATATTGATAGTTGCTTCATATGTTAGCAGCTACTGACATGCATTTTTCATCATTTCCTTTGCAAGCTCAGTGATCTTTGAAAATTCACCGTGCTTTATCCATTCCGCATTTACCAGGTTGCCGCCGACTCCTGCTCCTACTGCCCCTGCTTTCATAAATTCTGCTACATTCTTTTCATTTACTCCACCTACCGCAAGCATCGGTATATGCTTCAAAGGTGCTTTCAACGCCTTAATATACGATGCGCCTAAATTATCCGAAGGGAATATCTTCACGAAATCCGCACCCGCAGCATAAGCCGTCACTACCTCCGAGGGGGTCATCGCACCGGGCATAGCTACCAGCCCTTGCTCCTTTGCATATCGAATCACATCTACATCTGTAGATGGCGTGATAATGTACTTTGCACCGGCACTCTTAGCCAAATCTACTTGACTTCGATTCAACACAGTACCTGCTCCTACATAGATCCGCCCTTCGTATTCCTGCGCAATCGCATGAATGGATTCCACAGTATTCTGATAGTTGTTATCTTGACAAGTCTGATCAAAAGTCACTTCTATCATATTAATACCGCCTTCATACAATGCTTCTGCAAGCTTCATACAATCTTCTCTCTTCAGTCCTCTTACAATAGCAATAATTTTCTTCTCCATTACATTTTGCTTGATTTGTCTTACTTCTTCTCTTTCCATTTTACTTTTCCATCCACCCACTTTCCGTTCGTATATAAGGACTAGTTTATATTACCGAACCATATTTTATTTATATCACGCAAAACATATAAAGTCAATAATATCCTTCTATTTTTTTTAGTGATTTTTACCTAATTTTTAATTTCATTTTATAATGAACGCATATATTACTTATTGTACAAACTATTATCTTTTGCTATAATACAGAAACACATATGGAGGACTTTCAAATGAGCAATAACGGACACCGTTCAACCGAGCGGGTACTAGATATACTTAAATTGTTATCACAAAACAGCAGCGGATACTCCCTTACGGAAATATCCACCTTACTGACTGCTCCCAAAAGCAGCCTCTTTCCTATTATACATACCATGCAAAACAGAGGTTTCATTCAATTGGAAACAACTTCTGGCAAATACCGGATAGGTCCCCAGGCATATCTGACCGGGAGTGCTTATAAAAGCGACCGTCCGATTTATGATATTATTAAAAGCAATATGCAAAAACTCGTGGATTCCTGCCATGAAACGTGCCACCTCGGCATTCTTTCCGGCGACAGCGTACTCTATATTGCCAAAATAGCATCCGAAAATGCTATCATGCTTCGTTCCCATATCGGTCAGCGTCTTCCTGCATACTGTACCGGCATTGGAAAAGCTCTCATTTATCCGCTCAGTAAGAATGAACTACAACAGCTATATCCCAATGGACTGACTGCCTATACTCCTACTACCATAACCTCCTTCGACTGTTTATGTAAGGAATTGGAAGAAGTGAAACGAAGCGGCTATGCCTACGAATATTCTGAACTGACTGAGGGAATCCAATGTGTAGCTGTACCTCTTTGTAATGGAGATTCTATCATTGCATCAACTAGTATTGCTCTCCCTATCTACCGGGCAACACCTGAGAAACTTCAGGAAATTAAGCTTTTACTCGATGAATATAAGGAAGTGGTCGAGCATTCTATGCAACAATTGAATATTAACGATAATTCTTATTTAATCTAATAAGACCTTTTGAAATAAAAAATAAAAATTCAAAAACATATTTACATATCGTTAATTTAGGGTACAATGTGAAGGTAGGTGTTAAAGACTTACTATTTATTTTACTGTTAAAATCTATTTTTTCGGTTATGGAAGGAAGGTACATTTTTGAAATTAGATATGCACTGCCATACAAAAGAAGGTTCTTTGGATGGTAAAATCCCCTTACGCGATGCGGCCTGTAAGCTTCGTGAAAAAGGATATCACGGTATGCTCATTACCGATCACAACTCCTATAAGGCATACCGCTATTATAAAAAGCACAGCAAAGACAGCGCTTTCAACGATTTCGTTGTATTGAAGGGTATTGAATACGATACAATTGATGCCGGACATATTATTATCATTATGCCAACCGGAGTCAATCTCCCTCTCTTGGAACTTCGGGGCCTCCCCGTGAATCTTCTCATCGATATCGTCCACCATTTCGGCGGAATTCTCGGCCCTGCTCATCCTTGCGGCGAGAAATATTTAAGTCTGATGAATACGAGACGAGGCAAAAAGTCCCGTGACCTTATGACAAAATTCGATTTCGTAGAAACATACAATGCTTGTGAATCTCCCCTGTCGAATAAAGCAGCGCAGGAACTTGCCAAACGATTCGGAAAGCCGGGCATAGGCGGCAGCGATTCCCATAGGGAAGAAAGCGTAGGTATGGGCTATGCCATGATCGATGCCCAGATAACTAATGAAACTGATTTAATACACGCCCTTTTAAGCGATGTTACCATCACCGCCGGCGGAGAGCAGTATATGTTCACTACCAAACAAAAAATCGGTAAAATGAATCATGTCTTAGTTTATTCATTCTGGTTCTATAATAAGTTCCTTGCTCTTTTCAGGAGACATAAACGTAATGTGGAACTTTTGAAAAATCATTTATATGAGTATACTTCAGACAATATGGAAAGAACTTATAGAAAAGGCGCATAATAAGACACACCTCCAATGCTGGAAAATAACTAACATTGGAGGTGTATTTTTATCTCATTACTTGTTTCAGTATCGCGCTGAAACTTTTATTTTCTTCGGTTACCTTTTTTTCCTTTTTTCCTTCGTTTACTGCTTTCCCGGATTTATAATCCCTGGGCCGAGGAATAACAACTACCGATTGTACCGTCCATGTTTCATAATTCATGCTATTACCTCCTCTCGAGATATGCGTTTCATATGTTACGATAGTACCTTGGTACTACAAATTATATATCGGTCTCATTATTCCATTACTTTAGTACTAGATAATTAATTTTTGTATTTTCATATCTATTTTATTTCTTCAATTTATCATTGACTGCTTCTTTTATTTCCTGAAGCGTATGCTTGAACTTATTCGAAGCCATTGTCGGATTGCCCCGAATGATACCTCTTTTATAAATGTCCATTAAGTTTTTAATCTGTCTGCTATTCTCCAGGCTGACCTTATATTTCGTCCATAATTCTATAATCTCTTCCCTCATACTTTCAGGATATACGACAACGCCGCTCTTAACTCTCTCTCTAAGCCCGCTCAGGCGCTCTTCAATATTGGATATGAGTTCATCCAGCCGACTGCCTCTTTCCTGCTTCTTATCTTCACGCCCTTCACTGGCGAGAGCAATAATAATATCCAGACGTCTCTGTACTCGCTCCAACTCTTCCTTAACCGCATCCAATTTAACAAGAATCTCGCGAAGATCGATTGCCGCTTTAAAGGACAGGGTGAAATCTGCTACAATATATATCGTTAGCAAGAAGACTATAGGCAGAAGAACATTATGTGGAATATCAAGAACTAACTGCTCAATCGGCTTATGTACTACCCTTGTCATCAAAATAGTTAATCCCCCCCATGCCAGCGTGGAGGTTAAGCAAATATATCCTCGAAAATTAAACCTTTTGACCGAATAGTCCCAATACCGTACTTTAAACAGAGCCTCCATTATAATTCCTGTAATATATTCCAGTACCGTAGCACCGATACACCCTGCCACATAAGTAAGTCCCAGATTATGGGAAAAGGGCATGGATACAACAAGCATCATAATGGCACCACTGCCATACAAGGGCAAAAAAGGCCCTCGCATGAATCCTCTATTTACCAGCCGCTTCGCCTTAACCGAAACGACCGTTGACTCGAAACACCATCCGAAAAAGCAATAAAAATAAAAGAAAAATAGCCACTGTGCCATAGTATATGAAAACATAGTCACTCCTCCCTTCCTAAGTAAAGTTTATAGGTAATTATGTAACTCTTTTATCGATATACCCCTGCCGATACACTCAATTTCCCTTTTTTTGTTTCATAATCACATCCGTAATAAACGAACCTTCCATATCCACGTACAGAAATCATATCTGTGCTTTTCAGTATATGGCTATTGTTTTCATTTATTCTTCCGTTTATAAATATCTTTTTCTCCCGAAAAAGCAATAAGCTCTGATTTCTCGATAATTTATATACCTTCGCAACAATACCGTCTGCCCTCTCCGATGAAACCGTAAAGGAAATGGACTCCGGTTCTTTCATCGGGAAGCTCGTCTGCGCCTCTACCGATTCACATCTTACATTAGTATGCTTGACCTTATCCAGGTTCTCCATAAGGAAGGGCGCAATTTTATCCATACAGAATATATAGGCATTTTTCCCTTGAATAAGGATATCTCCGATCGTGCTTCTATCGATTCCAAGATTCATAAGCGCTCCAAGAAAATCCCTATGAGTTAGATCATCTGCGAACTTCTCAATCATAGGCTTAACCAACAAACAGATGATAGGGAATTCTTCCGCATACCCCAGGCTTTCTTCACTGCCGAAACGTAAAATACGCCGCTCGCAGTCTTCCATACCGCCAAACAGCGTATAAGGGATACCTTTCAGTTCTTGCTGCATTTCATAAAGGACATCCTGCTCGGCCATGCTTAAAAATCCTATGTACATATAAACATTGTGTTCATAGGATTTTCTTGCAAGCTCTAATACTCTCTTTTTAAATTGCTGTAATTCTTTATTATCGTTACACAAAACTAATCACTTCTTCTTTCGGCGCCTTCGTCAACTCCACTCTAAGAGCAGAAAGCACCGGCCCTTCTCCTTTATAATCTGCAAAATACTCTTTCTTAACGAGTGCCGTCACCTTGACCCACTGTTTATCCGTCAGGCTGCCTACTTTATCATATTCGCAAGCAAAGCCGAGAAAAGCCATATCGTCCGCACAGCAAGTCATCGCCATGCGTCCGGGCACAAAATATCCCTTGGGGAATTGCTCCGGTTTCAGTACCATAGCCGTAAACCGCACTTTTTTCCCAATGTAACGTTCTAAATGATCCAAAGAGTCCAGATACCAGATACCATAACCGTTGTTATCCAGTTCGATAATTTCATCATTTAGATTATAGGGCAAATCGTCTTCCATAATTTCATCAATCTCACCCTCGGAATCTTCGAATACAATTTCCGCCTTCTGATTGATCGCCTTAATATTTCTCTTGTAGCTGTTTAAATCTTCCACATCATCACAGCGGTTGAAAATAATCAGTTCTGATTTCCGTACCATCTCCGCTAACAGCGATTTCATATTGTTGAAATACATAGGAAAAGTAGATGCATCGATAGTTGTTACCTGCTGTTCAATAGACCAATGCCACGGCAGTTTCATATCTTTATAATTCCACATACCATTATATTCCACAATAATACGCTCCGGCTTATATCTTTTTTCCAGCTCGAGCAAATATGAGGGATTGAAATCTTCTTCATTCTCTATCAATTCCAAGTCTGTTCTGCTCATCTTAAGCAGAAGCTCATCGTATTCATTTTCTCCCTCTTCACACAAAAGAAGTAACGTTCTGCCCTTCGCCTGAAAGTACGGCTGCTCCAGTGTATAAATAATAAATTCTGTCTTGCCGCTTTCCAAAAATCCATTTATGATATAGACTGGTTTCATTTCATATGTCTCCATCTTTTCTATTATTGTAACTGTTCACTACCCTCACAGTTATTTCTAAGCCTTCTCAAACAGCCTTTTTAAATTATCCTCATTCAGCCCTGATCCGATCACACAAATTTTACCGGTCACATCAGGACGGCCTGTCCGTATATCGAACTCACCGGGCACATAATCAAAATAAATCCATGTTCCATCTCCGGCAGGCACCATACCTTTGGCACGAAGAACGATTCCATATTGCTCTTCCTCTTCCAAGCTTTCAAGTACCCCTTCTATCTTAGCTTTATCATATGCCGCTGCTGTTTCCATTCCCCAGCTTACGAAGACATCATCAGCATGATGATGCCCTTCGTGGCTATGGGCATGTTCATGATCATGACAGCCGCAACCACAATTTTCACCGTGGTCATGATGATGATGGTCGTGATGGTCACCGTGACAACCGCAGCTTCCCTCTTGATTATGAGAGTGTTCATGATGTTCATGACAACCACAGTTCTTATCATGCTCATGATGATGCTCCTCATGATTATGGGAGTGTCCATGATGTTCATGGCAGCCACAGTTCTCATCATGCTCATGATGATTATGGCTCTCATATCCTCTCCGCACTTCTTCCATCAATTCTGCTTCAAGATTCTTCGCACCTTCTATTGTCGCAAGAATATCCGCACCTTCGAGCTCCTCCCAGGGAGTCGTCACAATCACTGCCTTCTCATTATATTCTCTGATAAGGGCTACATTAGCCGCCAGCTTCTCTTCACTGAGTTTCCCCGTACGGCTCAAGATTATTGTTCCCGCATGTTCTATTTGATTAACGAAGAATTCACCGAAATTCTTAATATACATTCTGCATTTCGTGGCATCCACTACAGCTACTGCACTGTTTAATTCCACTTCATTTTCTGCCACTACCTCCTGTACCGCCTTCATAACATCGGAAAGCTTACCAACGCCTGACGGTTCGATAAGAATCCGTTCCGGTTCATAAGTCTTTAATACCTCTTTTAAAGAAGTTCCAAAGTCACCGACCAAAGAACAGCAGATACAGCCGGAGTTCATTTCTTTAATTTCAATTCCCGCTTCTTTTAAGAAACCGCCATCAATGCCAATCTCTCCGAACTCATTTTCAATCAGTACTACCTTTGTATTCGCCAAAGCCTCTTTTAACAGCTTCTTTATCAACGTTGTCTTACCGGCACCAAGAAAACCGGATACAATATCTATTTTAGTCATTATCAAATATTCTCCTTCTTCTCTCTTATCATATACCTTAGCCGCAAGCGGCTGCGGTATGCCTTTTGCACACTCGCTTTGCTCGGCGCAGTATAATACTGTTTAAATATTATACCTTGTCCGCAAGCGGCCATGGTATACCTTTGTATTTTGCTCTTATTTTGCAATAATGTCAAGTTCTTCACCCACAGTCTCTTCTAATCTCATTTTATATCTTGCATACCAAAGTATAACAAGGTATGATAACCTTGTTTATAATTTTAATAAAGAAAGGCAGAGTTACTTTTATTATGGAAAAAACAATCAAACTTTATGATACAGATGCTTATCAGACAGAATTTACAGCCACGGTACTCTCTTGCCATCCCGTTTCAGGTGAGGATAAGAGTTCATCAGAAGTTCTTTATAAGGTTATTTTAGATCGGACATTATTTTTCCCTGAAGAAGGGGGACAAGATGCGGATACCGGAATATTGAATGAGGCCAAGGTAATAGATGTACAGATTAAAGACGGTATTATTACGCATATTACCGATTCCCCTTTTCATCCGGGTCTATCCGTTTTAGGAAAGATCGATTGGGCCTCTCGTTATTCCAATATGCAACAGCACTCCGGCGAACATATTATGTCTGGGCTGATTCATTCCCATTTCGGTTATGATAATGTGGGTTTTCACCTTGGTTCCCAGGCAGTTACCCTGGACTTCAATGGATTTCTGGAAAAAGAACAGCTCGATATGATAGAGATTCTTGCCAACGATGTAATCTACCGTAACATAGAGACGATAGCCGAATATCCTTCCACAGAAGTATTATCCGCCCTGAACTATCGCAGTAAAATCGAACTCAATGAACCGGTTCGCATCGTTACATTTCCGGGATATGACGTATGTGCATGCTGTGCTCCTCATATAAAAAGAACAGGAGAAATAGGTATTATCAAGATAATTGATTCCTTCAGACATCGGGGAGGCATCCGCATCAGCATTCTTTGCGGCAGCCGTGCGCTTATGGACTATAGAAATAAGCAGAAGCAGACTGATACCATCTCTGCACTTCTATCCGCCAAACCGGAACTGATCGCACAGGCAGTAGAACGCTTAAAAGAGGAAAACTTCTCGCTAAGGGGGCAGATAATGGATTTACAAGATACCCTTACCGAATTAAAAGTAGCTCAGATTACGGAAGATACGAAAGATATCTGCTTGTTTGAATCGGATATGGAGGCATCCACCCATAGGAAATATGTGAACTTACTCATTGAAAAATGTTCCGGGATCTGCAGTATTTTTTCCGGCGATGATGCTTCCGGCTACCGCTATATTATTGCTTCTAAAACGGAGGATGTACGTCCTGTAAATGAAATGTTGAGACAACAACTACAAGCCAAAGGCGGCGGGAGCAAAGAAATGGTGCAAGGCTCTGTAAACAGTACAAAGAATGAAATCCTCTCTCGGTTCCAATTATAATAGAATCTTTCCTATTCCATAATAAAAATTATCCCCTGCCCGCATCCTACTTTCGATACTGTCAGGGGATATATTGTATTATTCTGCAATTTGTTTATCGGTCTCTAAGATATGTTCTATCAACCAATCGGTAATGAATTTCAACAGACTTTCTATTGTTTCCGTTTGATTTGCATCCACAATATCCAGATCCATGCTATCCAGCTTACGTATAAATGAATCATGCTGAACTTTCTGGGTAAACATCTTTTTATATTGAATGCTTTCCATATAGTCTTCTTCACTCTTGAAATGAAATGCTGCATAATCTCTTAACCGCCGAATTAATTCAGTAATATGATCATACTTATCCGGCACAAAATCATTCACGCATAACTGATATATTTCTTCTGCGATCTCAAAAAGCACCTTATGTTCCTCGTCTATCTGCTGGATTCCCGTCAGATATTCATCTTTCATTTCGTACATAATCTCTCACCTTCACCTTTCGCATTCTATTGTTGTGTCTTATCCAAGGGCTACGTCAAGTATCATCATAACGACGAATCCAAGCGCAAACCCAATCGTTCCCATGTTGGAGTGTTCTCCCTCTGCCGATTCAGGAATCAACTCCTCCACTACTACATAAATCATGGCACCCGCCGCAAAAGCAAGCGTATAAGGAATGAATGGTGTAATATAAGTCGCCAAAAGCAATGCAATCACCGCCGCTATCGGCTCTACAACACCTGAAAGCACTCCCATGTAAAAGGCCTTTCTTTTTCCCACCTCCTCCTTCAACGGAAGAGAGATAATGGCTCCTTCCGGAAAGTTCTGAATCGCAATTCCTATCGAAAGGGCAATCGCCCCAGCCATCGTAATCATATTGTTTCCGGTCATGGCTCCGGCCAGTACAATCCCGACTGAAGCACCCTCGGGTATATTATGTATCGTTACTGCCAGCATCAGCATTGTAGACTTCTTCCAATTGCTCTTAGGGCCTTCCTGTTCTCCGCTATCTATATGGAGATGGGGTACTACCTTATCCAGAATAAGAAGAAACATAATACCGAGTAAAAATCCCGTAGCTGCCGGGAAGAAAGCAAATTTCCCCATACCTTCCGACATATTCATAGCGGGAATCAAAAGCGACCATACCGATGCTGCGACCATCACACCGGCAGCAAATCCGAGCATTGTCTTCTGCACTGTTATATTCATTTCCTTCTTCAGCAGAAATACACATGCCGCACCGAGCGAAGTCCCCAGAAAGGGGATTAATATCGCTATTAATACTATATAGTTCATTTCTCTAAGCTCCTCATTTATTTATACTTTATACCAATGTAATTATATCATAACTTATTCTTCGCGCCAACTTACATATCATTTTTCTTCATATCTTCATATTCTTTCTTCATCACCGTAACCGGCAGGCTGACTGTCTCGCCTCCCCCTGTCCCTCCGCTCAACATTCCGAGAAAGTTCCCATAAGTATCGAAGGTACCTCCCCCGGACATTCCGGGTTTCGCATAACCGAAGCAGTATAGCATATACGAGTCAAACTCTTGAATATACCAGTGAGCGGAAGCTACTGTCGCTTCGTATCTATCCAAAGCAACACCGTCCGATGACCCCACAGAAAAAACAGCATCACCATCCTGCAACGTCTCATAAGCTATCACTTCTCTTCCTACCTGTCTGCAGCCTACCAATTCTTCATAAGTCAATTCATCGATTCCAATTTTCAAAAATCCCAGATCATAGCTCTCAGAAAGCAAAATAATCTCCCCGCTCACTATTGTCCCGTTTCCAAACATTATGTAACTGTCAGTATCCCAATCTGTCAGAAGATGAGCACTCGATGCGATTACGATCTCCGCCTCATTCAGCTCCCATATCACACCGCTTCCATGTAATCTACTTGTATTTATTTTGACAATTCCTGACTTTACTCTTTCATATGCCTCTTCAATATCTGCATAGTCCAGAGCACGTATATAAGTTCCGCCATAA
Source organism: Kineothrix sp. MB12-C1 (assembly GCF_030863805.1). NCBI lineage: Bacteria > Bacillati > Bacillota > Clostridia > Lachnospirales > Lachnospiraceae > Kineothrix > Kineothrix sp. MB12-C1. The sequence continues at coordinate 3,243,090 of NZ_CP132957.1, read as the reverse complement.
GATACCATCCCTTCATATTCATCCCTGAAGGTCGTCGTCTGAATGAGAGGACGGCGAATATTATCCTGCCTTGCCGAAACCATAACAAGAGGGGTAATACCGTACAAAATAAGGCAGAACACAATCCCTGCAAAAATTTTCAGATGAAGCTTCATAAGTTATACCTTAGCCGCAAGCGTCCACGGTATGTTTTTTGCACACTCGCTTTGCTCGGCGCAGTATAATATTGTTAAAATATTATACCTTCTCCCCTCTTTCATAATCTCAACTATAACTGTTCAGTTCCCTCACAGTCACATGTGAAAATCCATTAAAATCATCTGCGATGATGGGATTTTCACTTGCTTTTCCACGTATTTTACGGTCAGCGCAGCAGATGCGCAGACCTACTGAATAGTTACTCTCAACTACACAATAATAATCCAAAAGAAAAAGACCTTATATATTATATTATAAAGTCTTTGTTATATGTTCTTGCTAAGCAGAACGATAAGCCGGGTTATGTCGTGAATGATCATCTATCTAGGATTATCGTTGCCGATAACCTCGAGCGACCCACCTGAAAGCAGGCCGGGCCGGCCTATTGCTTTCTATTCGGTCTTGCTTCGGATGGGGTTTACATGGCTCCGTCTGTTACCAGACGGACGGTAGTCTCTTACACTGCCCTTCCACCCTTACCCCGCAATGCGGGGCGGTTCATTTCTGTTGCACTATCCTTGGAGTCACCTCCACCGGACGTTATCCGGCATCCTGCCCTACGAAGCCCGGACTTTCCTCACCTGCTTCCTTTCGGAATTGCAGCCGCGATCATTTATTCTACTTAGCATGATTTACTTATTATTCGTAACTGTTCAGTACCTTTTCAGTTACTATTATTCTTCCTATACTATACATGGAAACAACTCCCACCTACAAATTCACGGCAGATGGAGTTCTTAGGAAGATTATCACCACTTATTCCGATGAAATATTCCAGAAATTTTAACAGCCGCTTCGCTTCATAATACTCCGGCTCTCCTTTTTCTATGCCGAATAAAAGAGGCTCCGCATACTGCTTTAAGATTGCAAGTTCATAAATCAATGCGGAATTGAACATAGCATCTGCACTTTCCTGAAAAGGGAAAATATATTCTTCTTCGCCCTTTCTGACAGAATTCCACATCTCAATGGTGCGCTTCGCCGATGCGCCTCTCGTTCTGGCATCTCTTACCATACGTCGCAACAGCCTTCCATCCGTTGTCGGAATTCTATTGTGTTCATCGATATTGATGCTCGTCAATGCGCTGATATATATCTTATACTTACTTTCATTCGGCAGGGAATAGGAAGTCGCATCATTTAGCCCATGGATTCCTTCTATAACAAGAATATCTTCTTCCCCTAAGGTCTTATAATTACCACTGTATTCCCGAAGACCCGACTTGAAATTAAAGCTCGGCAGATCCACAGTCTTCCCATTAAGAAGATCGGTCATATCCTGATTAAATTGTTCCACGTCGATGGCTTCCAGACATTCGAAATTATAATCGCCATTTTCATCCAAAGGAGTTTTATCCCGGTTAACGAAATAATTATCGAGAGCAATCGGATGCGGGGTGAGACCATACGTCCGGAGTTGAATAGATAATCTATGTGAGAACGTGGTCTTCCCCGACGAGGAAGGACCTGCGATCATTACGAACTTGACGCCCCCACGTTGTACGATATCCTGGGCAATCTCACCGATTCTACGCTCCTGTAATGCTTCCTGAACAAGAATCAGATCATTAATGTCTCCGCTGCAAATATGGTCATTCAAGTCACCTACTGTATCAACTCCAACCATATTACCCCATTCGTCGGATTTTTTCAAGGTCTCAAATAATTTTTCTCGCGGCTCCATCATGGGAAGTTTATCCGGCATTTCTCTATCCGGGATAAGAAGCATTAGCCCATCTTCATAAGAAAATACCTCAAAATATTTCACATAGCCGGTACTCGGAAGCATATATCCATAGTAATAATCATAATAACCATCCAGACAGTACACATTCACATAAGAACTCCTCCTATAACGAAAGAGCTTCTCCTTATCCTTCATATTCTGTCTGCGGAAGATTTCCATCGCTTCATTGATAGGATATGCCTTCTTAGTAATCGGCACATCCGCCTCCGCGATCTCCCTCATCCTCTTATTAAGCCTGTCGATGAATTCAGAATCCAGTTTAAAGTCACCGTCAATACTACAATAATATCCCGGGCCAATGGCAAATTCTACTTTTACCTTCCGCAAAAGCTTATCGCCTGCCACATCATGAAGAGCCTTAATCAGCAGCATAACTGCCGTACGCATATAGGTCTTATGCCCTACCGGATCATCCAGAGTAATAAAAGTCAGTTCGCAGTCTTTCTTAACACGCTTCATTAACTCCCTAATCTTACCATCGGCGGTTATCAATCCTATCCTATACGGATACCTGCTTTGATATTCTTTGGCTATTTCCTCATATCTCGTTCCCTCTTCATACTGTCTCGTTTCACCGTCTATAGTAACTGTAACCACGATACCCTCCTATCGTTACTGTTCACAGCTCCGCTGCACCCAGCAACAGAATGCACACAAATTGTTTCCTTACCAAAAATTGTTTGGCTATAATATCCGAAACGGATTCTTGTCTTTGGCTGCGAATACGCTAAGCTGCGGCAGCTCTCTCTTAATATATTCCTTCATATAGGGAATAAATATCTTCTCCAGGCCATAATGTCCCGCATCGATAATCGTAAGTCCCTGTGCCAAGGCATCCAGACCTTCATGATGCTCAATATCTCCGGTAATAAGCACCTCTGCTCCTGCTGCCACCGCAGGCTTTATCATAGACTTTCCGGAACCCGGCGATACTGCCGCCCATTCGATCGGCGTATCCGGCTCACCATATATTCTCACATGTTCCAAATGAAAAACTTCCTTGACAAACAAGGCGCACTCTTCCAGTGTCATGACCTGAACGAGCCTTCCGTATCTGCCGATCCCTTCTTTGGCAATTTCGTCTTCATAAGTAATGAAAAGAACTTCCCTATCCTTTAACCTAAGCTCATCCGCTGCCGCATCTGCCATACCCATCACATCGAAATTCGTATGCATAGCATAATAACTAATATCATTTTGCAAAAGCTTCAGAACCCTACGGCCGATAAAATCATCCTCAGTGATCCGCTTCATAGGTGAAAAAATGAGTGGATGATGGGTCAGAAGCATATCTGCCCCTACCCGCACGGCTTCTTCAACAACTTCATCCGTAGCATCCAGAGCAATATAGAGCCGGTTCACTTCCTTATCTCTACGGCCGGCAAGAAGTCCTACATTATCCCATTCTTCCGCATAAGAAGGGGGTGAAAGCTGCTCCAAACTCTTTATGATCTCATCACATGTCATGTGCGGTCTCCTTTCCTTATTCTTCGCTAAAACCAGAAAGTGCGGCTGTAATCATATCAATTTTCTCGATAATTTCTTCCCTGCGGCATTTCTGTCTGGTATTAAGGGCTGAGGAATCATTCGGAACCTTTTCCAGATGTATAAGAATATCTTCGTACACCTGGCGTTCTTTCAGCAGGAATTCCTTTAAAACAGGATTCCTTTCCTCTAATAAAAGAGGTCCGTATCTATCCTGTATCTTTAAAGGCATCTTGGAAATTTCTTTCTCAAACTCCTTTTTTTCAGAAGGAACTGCTTTTATAATGGGATAGTATTTGCCGTCCTCCTTTAGCATATCTTCCTTCACAATCAAATATTCCTGCTGTCTTAAGTATTCTCTTAATCCTTGTAATTCCGATTGGGGCTGTAGAATCAATTCCTTCATACGACGAACCTTTTCTTTGCCGTCTTCCAGAATTCTCTTCATCAGTTTGCCGCCCATACCCGCACAAATCAGCGTATCTGCCTCTCCGGGCAACAACGATGTCACTCCATCGGATAACCTAGTCTCTATGTACTGCGTCAGTTCATATTCTTCAATATTCGCTCTCGCCGATGCTAACGGGCCTTTTCTTACATCCATGGCAATCGCCTTCGGACTGATTCCTGTTTTCACAAGATAAATGGATACAAAACCATGGTCACAGCCTACATCGCACGCTACATTTCCCTTTGTCACCATATTTGCTACGCGGAGCATTCTATTGGACAATGGGATTTCTTGCTTTTTATCTTCTTTCCTCTCTACGCTCATTTTATTTCATCCGATTAGTCCAGGTAATCTTTTAACTTACGGCTTCTGCTGGGATGGCGCAGTTTACGAAGTGCTTTCGCTTCAATCTGGCGGATACGTTCGCGAGTTACATTGAACTCCTTTCCTACCTCTTCCAAAGTTCTCGCACGCCCGTCATCCAGTCCAAAACGCAAACGAAGAACCTTCTGCTCTCTCTCCGTCAAAGTACCAAGTACCTCTACTAACTGCTCTTTTAACAAAGTAAAGGCCGCAGCATCTGCCGGAACAGGCACATTATCATCTTGTATAAAGTCACCTAAGTGGCTATCTTCCTCTTCACCAATTGGGGTTTCCAAAGAAACCGGCTCCTGAGAAATCTTAAGGATTTCCCGTACCCGGTCTACCGGCATATTCATTTCTTCTGCAATCTCTTCCGGAGAAGGCTCACGTCCCAACTCCTGTAAAAGCTGTCTGCTCACGCGAATCAGCTTATTGATAGTCTCTACCATATGAACAGGAATACGAATTGTTCTCGCCTGATCGGCAATCGCTCTTGTAATCGCCTGACGAATCCACCATGTAGCATAGGTGGAGAATTTAAAGCCTTTTCTATAGTCGAATTTTTCCACAGCTTTAATAAGACCAAGGTTACCTTCCTGAATTAAATCAAGGAAAAGCATACCGCGGCCCACATATCGCTTCGCAATGCTGACAACGAGACGTAAGTTCGCTTCTGCAAGACGTTTCTTCGCTTCCTCTTCCCCCAACTCGAGTTTCTTGGCAAGTTCTATCTCTTCCTCTGCAGTAAGAAGAGGTACCTTACCAATCTCTTTCAAATACATTCTGACAGGGTCCTCGATGCTGATGCCGTCCGGAACAGAAAGATCGATATTCTCTACATCGACCTCATCTTCTTCCGTGAGGATAATTTCCTCATCGTCCACCTCATCTTCTTCGGTGATGCGAAGTACATCCACATTATTCTGCTCCAAAGTTTCCATTATTTTATCGAAGTGCTCCTCTTCAAGTGCCATGCCGGCGAAGAAGTCATTAATCTCCTGATATTCCAGAACATTCTTTTTCTTTTTAGCAGCGCTTAGAAGCTCCTTCAAATGCTCCTCAAACTTTGCTTGTGTGTTTTCATCCATTTTGGGTTCCATCCTTCCTCATGTAGTCATAGTATTATCGTTAATCCAAAGAAATATGCGTTTTGTTAAGTTCTTCCAACGCTTTTTTTCCTGCAATTACCTGTGATAAGCTATTCACATCCGCGCCAAGGCGGGCGGAATAATATTCATAGCTATTCTTTTTCACTGTATATAAGATATCATGCAGCGCCTTCTCCCGTTCCTGTTTCGTTTCAAGTTCCTCTAACTTCGTATTAAACAAGGACGCTACCTCTCGCTGATCCTCTTCATCTGTAAACATGCTGACAATATAAGCAGGATTCAACTTTCCCTCTTTCATCTCCTCAAATAACTTGTCCGCCACCTTCTGATACAACTCTTCTGTAAAGTCCTGAGGCGTAATATATTTGATAATTTGGGGAAATACTTTCGGTTCCTCAGTAATCCATGTAATTAGAAGGCGCTGTGCCTTCTTGATGTTCTCCTCCGGCGTATTCTTTTTCTCAGCAATGCCCGATTTCGGCCGAACCACCGGACTTACCAGACCGGTCTGTGCCGCATAAGCGACTACCAATTTACGCAGATTATCAAAACCTATTCCGTACTTATCGGCTACTGCCTCTATGTAGTTTTCCCGCTCCACTTCTTCCCGAAATCCACAGAGTTTTCTCGCTATCTCTCTGTGAAATTTCGTTTTCGACTCCGGATCTTTCAAATTATAATCCTTTTCCATAATGCGCAGCTCGAAGAAAAAGCTGTTCTCCGCCTCCTCCATCCTCTCGGTGAAAGCATCTGTTCCCAGATTCTTAATAAAGTCATCCGGGTCCTTATAAGGCTCTAAGTTAATTACTTTACCGCTCAGTTCCACCTCTTTTAATATGGAAATCGCCCGAAGGGCCGCACCTGTCCCTGCTGCGTCCCCGTCATATGCGAGAAATACCTCTTGTGTATAACGGCGCAGAAGATTCGCCTGTCCTGCAGTAAATGCTGTTCCCAAGGAGGCCACTGCCTGCGTAAAACCAGCCTGATGCATGGCAATAACATCCATATACCCTTCGCATAGAATCACATTATTCTGGCGCGAAGTTCTTGCGAAGTTCAAACCATATAAATTACGGCTTTTATCAAAGATCATCGTTTCTGGTGAATTCAAATATTTCGGTTTGGCATCGCCCATAACGCGGCCTCCGAAGCCAACCACCCGATGATTGATATCCTGAATCGGAAACATGACGCGATTCCAGAATTTATCATGCAATCCGTACTTTTCATCGAAGCTGGCAAGCCCCGCCTCCTGTATCAATCCATCTGCATAGCCTTTGGAACGCAGATACTGTACAAGATCACCGCTGGATACGCTGGCAAAACCAAGACCAAACTTTTTCATTGTCTCATCGGTAAGCTGTCTCTCTGCCAAGTAACGATAGCCGAGATTCCCTCTCTGTGAACGAAGCTGATAATAAAAATATTTAGCGGCTTCCTTATTCACTTCCAGGAGCTTATTTCTTTTGCTTTCCTTCTTCTTCACTTCCTCCGAGTATTCTATCTCGGGCAAATCCACCTTCGCTCTATCCGCAAGCATCTTAATCGCCTCCGGAAAGGTGTAATTCTCATATTCCATAACAAAGGTGAATACATTGCCCCCTGCACCGCAACCAAAGCAGTAATACATCTGCTTACCGCCTGATACGGAAAAGGAAGGAGACTTTTCATTGTGGAAGGGACATAAACCAAAATGGCTGCTTCCCTTCTTCTGTAAACGTACATAACCAGAAATCACATCTATTATATCATTTTTCAATCGTACTTCTTCTACTAACTCGTCCGGATAGTACACGCTTATTTCCCTTCTGCAACAGTTCGCTTCTCTCACAGTTACAAATATAATAGTTCGGTTCCCTCACTAATATAGTCTTTTCATTATTGTCACATCTTAATAGTGCCATGATTTAGGAATAAATAATTCTTCATATTTTGCGATTGCGAACCGGTCCGTCATCGCTCCTATAAAATCACATACGATAATCTCCGCTGCTTCCTCTTCCTGCTCCATGCGAACCAGCAGATACTGAGGCAGCAGTTCCAGATGCCGCAGATAATATTCATACAGAGATTCCATTAACGTTTCTGCCTTTCGCTCCTCGCTCTTAGCTTCATCATTCTGATATACTCGTTCGAACATGAACTTTCTCAGTTTTCCCATAGCTTCCGCTACCGGGGGAGACATCATAATATCGTCTCTTTCATAGCTTGTTGTCACCAGATCATGAATGAAATGATCTAACCGCTCACCCGTTGTCACTCCGATTACCTCCGTAATCTCCTTTGGCACATCGGCTTCCTGCAAGATACCTCCTCTGACGGCATCATCCATATCGTGATGAATATAGGCGATTTTATCCGAAAATCGAACAATCTTCCCTTCCAGCGTGGAGGGCATTCCTTTCGTCTGATGATTCCGTATCCCATCTCTGACTTCTTCCGTCAGATTCAGCCCTTGTCCACTCTTCTCCAGAATATCCACGGTCCGGACACTTTGGTCACTATGGCAGAAACCATAAGGGCATACTCTGTTGAGAGCGCGTTCTCCCGCATGACCAAACGGCGTATGCCCCAAATCATGACCAAGAGCAATCGCTTCTACCAAATCTTCATTCAGCCTAAGTGCCTTAGCAATAGTACGTGCATTCTGAGATACCTCAAGCGTATGCGTCAACCTTGTCCGGTAATGATCTCCTTCCGGTGTCAGGAAAACCTGCGTTTTATCCTTCAAACGCCTGAATGCCTTGCTATGCAATATACGGTCTCTATCCCTTTGATAAACCGGGCGAATATCGCATTGTTCCTCTTCTCTAAGCCTTCCTTTGGAGTTCATACTAAGGGAAGCATAAGGGCTTAAATATTCTTTTTCCCACTGTTCCAGTTTCTTTCGAATCAACATACTCACCTTGACTGCTCCCGTCACTATTTATTATCACAAAGGGAACGGGCTATTAGGATTAATAGACATTCCCTTTATTAAATATTCTAGGAAGATTTCAAAATTCCTTTATTTTAACGATAAATATGATAAATAAATTCCGCATTTTTCTCCATTGCTTCATAAGCCGTCTTGAAAGGGGACATCTGAAATACATGCCACATTCCCTTAAACACTTCTATCTGAACGGCCACATTCGCCTTTTGCATCTTTTTATGAAGCATAGTCGCATCATTTAACAGCACTTCGTTGTCTCCCACCTGAATATAAGTAGCAGGGAATCCTTCGAAATCGCCGAATAACGGAGAAATGAGCGGTTCTTGAAGCTCCTGCCCTTTCGCATAATTATCGATCATCTGACCGATATATTCTTCACTAAGAACAGGATCCACGTCCTGTTTCGTCTCATGGGATTTGCCCGATAAGGTAAGGTCCGTCCACGGCGACATCAACACAAGACCTTTGGGAAGAAGCCTTCCCTCTTCCTTTAATTTATGGGTGAGGACAAGGGCCAGATTCCCTCCGGCAGAATCCCCTGCTATGACAACATCCCTCGCTCCATATCCGAGAAGCATAAGATAATTCCACGCTTCCATCGCATCTTCTAACGCTGCAGGATAAGGATGTTCAGGTGCCAGCCTATAATCGAAGCTCAACACATCCATAGAGGTGGACATCGCCAGCTTAGTTGTCAGTGTTCTCGCATACTGGCTGCTTCCTGTCGTATATCCTCCTCCGTGGCAATAAAGTATCACATGTTTCTTCATGTGAGCGCGGTTCACAGATATCCATTCTCCGTACATATCTCCTATTGAGACCGCCCTAACTGTCGTCTCCTTACTGTTTCCGAGCAATGCACCGAAATAGTCCTGAGACTGCCTGTGCTTTTCAATATCTGAATTTTCCACTACATTATGTACTCTCTTAATAAGGTTCATAAGATTCTGATTTCTTTTATCGGACAATGCCATTGCAGTACCTTTGCCTTTCTCAATAACAATAACATCATTTTTAAGTCAATTTTATCACATAATTTGCATTTTGTGGTATACTCTATCAATAAGATAAAATCTTTCCAAAATCTTTTTATTCCGAGGATTATTTATGGCCGCAAACAAAAGAATTGCCAATAGAAAAACTGTAAATAAACGAAACGAACGGAAAACATGGTACAAGCTGGACCTATCCGCTATCGTCTATCCCACCCTGCAGCGCAAGGACTTTTCCTCTGTTTATCGGCTCTCTGTCGTGTTGAAGGAGAACATTCGGCCAGAGATATTACAGCAGGCAGTGGATATCGCCCTTAACCGTTTTCCTACCTATAAGGTCTCTATTCGAACAGGTCTGTTCTGGAGGTACATGGAGCCAAATAACAGGCCGGGACCTTTCGTTCAGCCCGACATCAAAAATCCATGTATGCCCATGCCCTTTAGAGCCAATAACCGTTATCTTATCCGGATTTATTATCATGAATGCCGGATTGCCTTAGAGGCTCATCATAGCCTGGGGGACGGCAGTGGCGGCATGTGTGTACTCCAGACAATTACTGCCGTCTATCTCCGGCTTCTCGGCCATACGATTTCAAATGGCGGTTTTGTTCTTGATGTGGAAAAGGAACCGCATCCCGAGGAACTGGAGGATGCCTATATGCGCTATGCCAACGCCCAGGTACGCCCGCCACGGCTCGGTGAAAAGGCTTATCGGGTTCGAGGTACGAAAGAACCTTTTTATACACTTAATATCATTGACGGCATTCTCTCCGTGAAAGAAGTAATTGCCGTCGCATCCAAATACAATGCTACAATTACGGAATATTTAAATTCAGTTCTTCTCTATGCTCTTTTACAAAAACAGGCAGGTGAACGGCATGTCAGGCTTCGTCCCGTTAAAATAGCCATGCCTGTCAATCTGCGGCGTTTCTTCCCCTCTAAAACGCTGCGCAACTTCATTACCATGATTTATCCTTCCATCGATCCCAGGCTTGGAGAGTATACTTTTGAGGAGATCGTTGTCCATGTACACAATTACATGCGCTATTATATCAACGAGAAATATCTAAGAGGTGATATTACCACCAATGCCGCCACACAAAGAAACCCGGCAATCCGCGTTGTCCCTCTTTTTATTAAGGATTTCATCGTACGGCTCTTCTATACGAAAATACAGGACAGGAATTCTTCCGCAGGATTGACTAATATGGGGGCTCTGAAAGTACCTGAGGATATGAAGCCCCATATTGAAAGATTCGATATTTATATGGGACAACCCTTTTCGTCCCGCACCAACTGCGCTATCTCAAGTTTCGAGGATACACTCACCATCAACTTTGCAAGCAGCATTGTGGAAGCAGACGTGGAGAGATACTTCTTCCGCAAGCTGGTTCAGGATGGCATCCATGTGAAAATAGAAAGCAACCGATAGGAGGTATATATATGTCATATTGCGTTAATTGCGGCGTGGAACTCGAATCCAGTTCGGAAAAGTGCCCGCTCTGCCATACACCTGTTATTAATCCGAATGAACTCGTTCAAATGGAGCGCGCTTCTTCCTACCCTAAGGAAAAGGGCCAGGTCGAAGTCGTAAAAAGAAAGGATCTCGGTATCTTCTTATCGGTAGTTCTCGGTGCTACCGCTGCAAGCTGTGCGCTTCTTAATCTTCTTGTTTTCAACCATAGCATGTGGTCTTTGCTTATTATCGGTATATGTATCATTCTATTCGTCCTTGCCATTCCGGCCGTCATCTACACGAAGCTCCCGATTTACCTGTCCCTTCTCTTTGATGGTATTGCAGTAGGTGTCTATCTATATATGATCGCTTACCTCACTCCCTCCGATGAATGGTTTTGGCGGCTCGCCCTGCCGATTATCGCCCTTATTACACTACTCGTGGAACTTTTCACGCTGTTAATACGTGCCTTTCCCGTTTCCTTTGTTACGACAGCCCTTTATATCTTTGCAGAAACCGCCGTCTTATGCGTGGGAATTGAGCTTCTGATCGATCGCTTTCTTTACAGATCCCTCGGTCTGTCTTGGTCCGCAGTCGTACTGACTGCCTGCGGCGTTATCGTTATCGCCCTTATCACCCTGCTGTCTAAAAGAAGACTACGGGATGAGGTAAGACGCCGATTACATTTCTAAGTTTATAATCAAATACCCCGGCAAGTATGGATGGATCTTCTCCTCCTACTGCCGGGGTATTTTTTATGTGGTTCTGGAATCTAGATGCTTCCATGCTTTTTCTCCGCCTCTTCCAGACTGTGATATCCGTAGAATTTCGTTTCGTTTTCAATAATTTGTTTTACGATATTCTCTCCTCTTTCGTAAGCATCTACAGTCTGTAACAACATAAGTTCAATTGTACGCTCGGAATAAGTCAAAAGCTCTCCGCGAAGATAACTTTCCATAGAAGAGCCATTTGCCGCAGAGTCTTCCTCGGTTTTGACCACTCTTCCCATCTGCCTGATATTAGGATAATGAGATATCATATAGTTATCCCATTCTAAATGCATGGCAACTATTTTCTCCACTATCTCGATCTTAGCCGGCGATACTTCCGGAAGATATTCCCGAATTCGCTCATATTCGTCAGGATAAGTAACTTCCATCATCCGTCCATATTTCTCAAACAGAAGATTCCTTCCCTCTTCATGAGCCTGTTTTAAGTCTTCCATGTAACTCGTAAGAATTTGATCTCCATAGGCCATCCATTGGCTCATTCTCATACGGAAAAAGGTATCCGGATCCTCCTGACAGGATGCCCTGCCTCCTGTATTATAAACGTGCTGGAACATATCCCATTCTATTCGTACGATATCGAAAATCAATTGTTCCCTTACTGTAATCTCTTCCATGGCTTTCTCCTCAGTTTCCTATCCTCTATCCACTTCTTCTTGCGAATCCACAGTAGTCTCCATATCTGTAAAAGTGAGTGGCTCCTCATATATTTCATGACCGGTCTCAATCACAGCACCTTCTACCGTAAGCTGCAGTGCGTCTGCCTCATATGCCTGTAGAAAGGTATCCGTCAACGCCGCCATAATCATAATTTCTCCGCTGGTTCCCATCGTCTTTAAATATTCTCCAAATGCCTTAGAAAGATCCAGTTTAAGGAGATTCCGGCCTTCCTCCGCAGTCTCTTCGAATTCATTCACCTTCGTATCGATAGAAACGATATTATGTATCGCCAGATGATCGATAATTATTTCAGGCGTAATCTTCTCTACGGATATGACCTCAGTTTCCAGACCATCCGCTCTTTTATTGCTAAAATATACAGTCAGCTCTTCCATTTCTTCCTTCACAACAAGCTCTTCTTCCGGCTTCTGTATGCTCTGCGTTTCCGCCACTTCCTCTTCCGGTATCTCATCTCTTATAGCATCTTCGCCCTCTATCGTATCCCCCTGTCGATTATTTATAACTTCATCCACAATTTCGTCCATCCCATTAACAGCCCCTACTGTTTCTGTCTCTACCATAGAAGAATCCTTTACGGGTATCGCTGTCAATTCATTAGCCGCCAAATTACCGGAACTTCCACATGCTGCCATTACTACAACGATAAGCAGCATAGCAAGTATCGTCCAATTTCTCTTTTTCATAATTCACTCCACTCCTTATATTTGAGCATTGCCTCCCGCAAGCTCTCCTCCCGGGCCGTATAGCAATTACACAGCCATTTTCTTGATTTATTTTAACATAGGATAGCTGAAAACGCAAAAATACTATTCGACAAATTGGTTACCCTAAATATTACAAGTTACTGTTCACACCTATGGTGTTCACAGCAACAATATCGCGCAAAATCGCATAGAGAGCGATTTTGACTTCGCGGAATATTACCTGTGAACAGTAACTATTACAACTTTCTGATGAAATAATATGATATCAGGAGTTCCTCACTCTTTCTAAAACTCTAAAAGCATCTGGATATGTGGAATTCCATCTTCCAAAAATTCCTCTGACACCTGTTTAAATCCGGCTCTTTCATAGAATTTTTTGGCATAGCATTGAGCCCCTATTCTTACCCTATCCGCCTGCACTCTCTCCTTGGCAACCTTTATTCCCTCAGCGAGAATCCTATCTCCTAATCCACAGCCTCTTTCAACCGTCAGTACTCTTCCAATGGATACCTCTTCGAAAGATACGCCTTTATCTACAACTCTTAGATAAGCCTTAATTCCTTTATTATCTTTTAAGAATACATGGTATGAATGCTGATCTTTTCCATCGATTTCCGGATATGCACAATTCTGCTCCACAACAAATACCGCAACCCTAACTCCCAATATTTCATATAGTTCCATAACGGATAGTTCTTCAAATCTTTTTATGACCAAGTCCATATATTTATCTCCAGTTTCTTATTTTATCTGTATTTTTTTATCTGTATTTTGTAAAATTCTTCATCCATAATATCACATCCGTTCTCTCTCGAACAACTTTTTCTTCCTCTCATTTTAGTAACCATGCCTTTCTCACAGCCTGTGAACTTTGAGCCGGATGTACTTGTACATCTTTGGCACAAAGTTATAGTGTTTAAAAATCATGAATTATGTTATACTCAATCAACTAAAGCAAATGAAAAAGAGAAAATCGAAGGGAGAAATTATCAGCGATGAAAAAATTTCTAAATGAATTTAAAAGTTTTATTTCCAAAGGAAATGTTATGGACTTGGCGGTCGGCGTTATTATCGGCGCTGCTTTCCAAGGAGTAGTATCCTCCTTGACCGACAATATACTTTCACCTATTATCGGCCTTTTTGCCGGGCAGAATTTTGATTCGTTGAAGCTGGACATCTTCGGCGTTACGATTGCTTATGGCGCATTCTTAACAAGCATAGTGAATTTTGTCATAATGGCCTTTGTAATATTCCTTATTGTGAAGCTGATGAATAAGGTTCTCATATCAGGTAAAGCACCGGCAGGAGAGGTACCTACAACAAAAAAATGCCCCTATTGCTGCAGTGCTATCTCTATAGAGGCAACGAGATGTCCTCATTGTACTTCCCAACTTTCCGAATGAGGGGAGGCGTATAAGTATGGAAAAATTCATAAGCAGATATATCGACAAAAAGATTACAAAAAAATATTAAAGTAAATTTGTAAAAATATATTGACTTTTGTATTTCAAAATGATATTATCCTACTTGCGGCGTGAGTAATTACGCTATGCGGAAGTGTCGGAATTGGCAGACGAGCAAGACTAAGGATCTTGTGATGGTTACATCGTGAGGGTTCAAGTCCCTTCTTCCGCAGTAAATCATGACTACCGGCTTAGCCGGTAGTTTGCTCTGCGACTATAAGTCGCTGCTCCCGCTTGCCTCTAAAGAGGCTCTGAAAAGTTCGCCTTCCGCACTGCGGTCTCGGGCTGGCTCTAAAGAGCCTTTTTATTTGCCTTTTTGTACCGGCTCACCCGTAAACGGGTCGATATACTCTTTTAGTGTCATTTGATCGTATGTCTGATCTTCCTGTAGTTGGTTCTTTATATATTCTTCGATTTTCTTTGCATTTTTACCTACTGTGTCTACATAATAACCTCTACACCAGAAATGACGGTTTCCATACCGGTACTTTAAATTCGAGTGCCTTTCAAATATCATTAAGGAACTTTTTCCTTTTAGATATCCCATGATTTCTGCTACACTATACTTCGGTGGTATTCTTACCAGCATGTGTACATGATCTCTACAACATTCTGCCTCTATTATCTCGATTCCTTTTCTTTTGCACAATTCACTTAATATTCGTGCAACATCTGCCTTGATCCTTCCATATATTATTTGCCTTCTATATTTGGGGGCAAAAACCAGATGATATTTACACTCCCACCTTGTGTGTGCTAAACTGTTCTTATCCATTTGGATACCTCCTTGGTTATATTTATGCGGTTGGCGAACCTGCATTTATTGTACCATGGAGGTTTTTATTCTTGAAGCTAAAGCTGACTGGGAACACACCTGCATAGCAGGTGGTTTATTTTTGTTGACTATACAATAAAAGGTGAAAGAACATGATAAAATCAATGTTCTTTCACTTTTTTATTTTATATATTTTGATATCACTGGTTCCAAGTCGATAAGAATGTGCAAAAATTCCCATTTTCCATTGAATTCCTACACGCTCCCTGTTATAATGAAAACAATCATAGGGGTATCATACCCATTTACTTACTTTAAACAAACAATTTTCACATAAACAATGCGGGCACGGAGGGCTCATTCTATTTTTCAAAGGAGTGATTTTAATGAATATTAATATGAAACCAGATGTTTCTTATTTGTTTTCCAACATGTCTTCTTCCCGTTCGAATTCAAGTATGGGTAATCTTAATTTTTTATCCGATTATGCCAGTATTAAGAATGGAAGTTACGGGAAGCTTTTAAAAGCATACTATGCTAAGGAGGATAATGACGTTTCGGATTCTTCTACGAGCAAACTTCCGAAGCCTTCTTCTTTATCGCCGGATTCTGCCAAGACTTTGACTGCCATCGACAGCGCTGCCGATAAGCTGAAAAAATCTGCCGATTCTTTACTTAATAAAGGTAAGGATTCCTTATTTCAGGAAAAAGAAGTAAAAATAAAAAATGAAGACGGAACTACCACTACTACAAAAGAATACGATACGGAAGCCATTTATAAAGCGGTATCCGAATTCGTTACTAATTATAATTCGTTAGTCGGTGCGGCTGCAAAGTCGGATTTTTCCTCTATCACAAAAGCTACTGCCAATATGACGAATATTACAAGTTTGTATTCCAAGACATTGGAAAAGGTTGGCATTACCGGCGGAGAAGAGGGCAAACTCTCCCTCGATAAGAATGCATTGGAAGCAGCTGATATCTCCACTTTGAAGTCCGTATTTAACACTTCCCCTTCCTTTACGCACAGTATTTCTACACAGTCCTCTTATATCGACTATGCGGCAGGACGCGAAGCTCTGAAGGCAAATACATATAATCAGACGGGTTCTTATGGAAACAATTATTCCACAGGCAATTTAATAAACAGCCTGTTCTAGACAACTGAATAAATATTATAGTTCAATCGAATAATAGCGGGCCGGCAAATACTGCCGGTCCATTATTATTAAATTTAGTAGTTGACAGATTGTCTAAAAAAGGATAAAATAGTCTTCGATGCAGGAATGGCGGAATTGGCAGACGCGCACGGTTCAGGTCCGTGTGATAGCAATATCATGAGGGTTCAAGTCCCTTTTCCTGCACTTACTTATGCCCATTTTATCGGGTTTTTTTTATTCTATAGGAAAGATCTTCCTACACTAAAGTGTAAAGGCACTGCGCCTATAGAATAAAAGCCCTTCGGGCAAGTGTTTACATTTCTCAATATTCCTCCTTAGGAATTTCGTATACTTTTCCCCCGGCAAACATACATTAAAAAGAATAAAAGGGATATAACATCCAAAAGGATAAGATATGACTCAAAGTAATTTACTGCCTTATCGCCATGATTTAAGGGTTGCTATAGTAGGTCGGGTAAAAGATACGGTTAATTACGAAAAGGCTCTGACAGATATGGGGATTACATCACAAACTATTATGGATTTGGGGCCGCTTCTAGGATACGATGCTTTAGTTCTTCCGGGAGGAGGGGATATCACCCCTGCTTTTTTCGGTCAAAAAAATCAAGGCTCAAGAAATATAGATACCGAACTGGATATTATACAACTTCAAGCTCTGGATCTTTTTGTAAGGCAAGGCCGTCCGGTACTCGGTATCTGCAAAGGGCTGCAGATTATCAATGTCTACTTCCAAGGAACCGTCATTCAAGATTTACCGCAGGCCCCTATTCACGCATGGGACGATGGCGATAAATTCCATTCCACCTCTTGTGTTCCCGGCTCTATATTATCACGCCTTTATGGTGATCAATGTATCGTAAACAGCGCCCATCATCAAGGTCTTGGAAATCTGGGCCATGGATTGCGTATCATTCAAACCTCAGAGGATGATGTTGTTGAAGGCATTGTACACTATGTCGTTCCTCTTATCGGCGTCCAATGGCACCCCGAAAGGCTTTTCGATCGTTCTGTCTCCCCGCAGGCCGTAGATGGGCGCCTACTCTTTTCTTACTTTTTATCATTGTGCGGTGATGCCGGAGTTTGAGTTCCTCTCTTTCTCCGGCTTTTTTCTTCTTGTCCCTTTTTATTTCCTTCCAGCTTTTTGATGCCCTCTTCCAGCCTCTTTTTATTCTCCTCCAGCTTTCTCATACCTTCTCCGGCACGTGCCTGAAGTTCTTCCTTTGCCCGTTCACCGATTACCTCAAATAAGGAAGCAACTATTCTTTTTATCATTTCCGCCGTCTCTGAGTCCAGCTCTTTCGCTGCCGCTGCCACCGCCGTCATGTTCTTTTTCCAATCGGAGGTGAAATCTATCAGTGTAGCCGCTTCCGAAGCGGAAACTATCTCGTACAAGGCATCCACAAAAGCCCGGATATGCTCTTGATCCAGGGAAAGAATCCACTCATTCAACGAATCATCCATAAATTTTCTGCCTTTGTAGATATCCTTCGCCTTCTGAAATCCATCTTCCTTAACCAGCCATGTATACGGATCGTGTTGTAGGAGACCGAACGTATTGCTCTCCACTACGATATAATCATCCCCATGAGATTTGAACAACATACCAACGAGCGAGGAATGAGGAATAATTTTCACTATCCTATCCGCAATTCTCTCATAGTGTCCCTGCTCTCTTATCTCCGGGCGAAATCCCGGTCCATCATGAGAAAATATTTTTACAATCCGTTCCTGCACCTGGGGCTCACAGTTCATCGATGCGTATACGGCAAAGTTACCGCCTTTGGAATGGCCACCCGTATAAAAACTTCCCTTACATCTGCCCGCCACCCCATTCATATATTCCACACTATAGAGCTGCCCCGGAATTGGCTCGGAGAAGGCCAAGTTGAAGTCTTCTTTCCAACCGATAATCGTTTCATCCGTCCCACGATACGCCAAATAGATCACCCCATCCTCCAGAAGGTAGGTAATGGCCGAAAACTGCATTTCTTTCTCAGGCTCAATTCTGTTAATATAATAATTCATTTTCAGTCCACGATAACGAACGCTGTTCAACATTCCGTCAAACAGCGCCATATTACTCTCCAGGTATCTTTCATCCGCGAAAAGCTTATCTTTCTCCTGATGCCCTGCTAAATATTCGATTGTGACAAAGGGCCGGTCCGATGAAAGTTCGGGGACAATGCCATCAAATTTCAAATAACTGAACTGACATAAAACTAAACTGTCCACCTCATTCATCGGCCTTTCTATAAACGTATAATCTCCATATTCTTTCAAATAGTCAATAATCGTTCCCATGGCAATCCCCTCTAAAAACGCGCCTCCAAATGTCCTATATTTTTAATAAGCACCGATACTGTTCCATCCGGATTCGTAATAAATTCCACACTGCCGGGATTTTTGTATTGATCCATCGGAATCTTTATTTCGATTCCCGTATCCGTATACAGGTGCTGTTTTTGGTATTTTCTTGTAGTCGATTCACTCTGCGGCAATATCTCCTCTTTCACCAAATCATATTTTTCCATTTTGTCCTGAAATGCAACTTTTAATTCCGGTTTTTCTTCAAATATTTTATCTGCGATCTCCTCTACCACGAATCCGCCTTTTTCTTGAAGTTCCTCCTGTATAATGCTCTTCGCCTTCATATGTACTTCATATTGGGACAGTTCATCATAGGCATCCTTCTGCACCGCTTCCACCGCTTTCGTCACAATGGATAACTTGGACTTATCCGACATATGGCTGCTGCACTTTAAGAACAAATAAGAGAAATAATTCGTCTTCTCACCGTTCACATCATATTTCTTCTCTATGACCTGTACTGAAAGATCAGTCAATCCGATAATCGCCGCCTCGCTCAATCTTTGAGACTCCGAAGGCAATATCGATTTATGCCTGATAATCTCATTCGTATTTCCGCCTTCCCCGGATGCTAATGTCCGGTGCGTATATAGAGATTTATAATTCATCTTAAGAAAGCTCAAATATTCCCCTTCCCCGTACCGGAATCTTACCACGAGCAAATCAGCAGGAGGAATATCAATATTGCTATTCATAATACTATACAAAAGCTCTGCCGCATCCTTGCTTATATCCACAAAGAAATCATCCGAATACTGCTGGAGCATCTTATAGACTTCCGACTCGGCTTTATAAAACTGAGACTTCTTACTATCATCTCCCGAAGAGATCTTCGCGATATGCTCCTTCAAAAAGTCCGCAAATTCGGACCCGAATTCTATCTCCTCATCCGATAAGACCGGCATGCCTATCGTAGAATCTAAAATATGTAAAATCACTTTCTTTATGCGTATATCTTCTTTCACCATCATCTTTTGTACTTTCCTTCCACTTGCACCTATCATCCCATTATGCGGTAATATCATTCTCTATCATACAGTTCATATACATTCCTACTTCTTCCATGTTCTCGGAGACAGTAATACAATAATTGGAAGCAGTTCCAATCTTCCTACAAGCATATCAAATATCAGCACATATTTGGAAAGCGCTGAAAGAACTGAAAAACTTCCCGAAGGCCCTACTTTGCTAAATCCTGCACCCACGTTATTGAAGCAAGCTGCTACAGCTGTTACATTCGTCATGAAATCAAATTCATTCAGGGAAATCAGCAGTATTGATCCTATGAAAATTAGAACATAGAGCATTGCATACACCTGTACCGACTTCGTTACACTGTTTTCCAATACGTGTCCGTCCATATGTACCTTTCTGATACCTCTCGGATGTATCACGTAAGAAATTTCATTTTTAATCGACCGGAACATAATAATGAGGCGGGAAACTTTAAAGCCTCCGCTCGTACTGCCCGCACAAGCTCCGAGCAGAGATAACATAATTAAAATTGTCTTGGAAAACTCCGGCCATGCATCATAGTTCACCGATGCAAAACCTGTCGTAGTTATGATTGAGGTAACTTGAAGCAGCGAATGATGAAAACTCTGGGAAATACTTTCGAAGAATCCCCTCGTGTCATACATGATCAATAAGGTGGCAATTATTACAATACCGACATAATAACGAAGCTCCTCGCTCGCAAGCGCTTCCTTCGGTTTCCTGATAAGCAACAGATAAAAAATCTGAAAGTTAATTCCGCACATAAACATTAATGCAGTAAGAATATTCCGTACCGCAAACGAATAACTCCCCAGACTGGAATTCAAAAGGCCAAACCCTCCTGTCCCCACTGCCGAAAAGGTCAATGTGAGTGCATCGTAAAGAGGAAGTCCGGCTATCAGCAACGCTATGGTTCCCAGCACTGTAATAGCAATATAAATACCATAAAGTATCATCGCCGTTGTCTTCACGCGCGGCACCAGCTTCCCGACGCTGGGGCCCGGACTTTCCGCTCGCATAAGATGCATATTATAGCTACCCGATAAGGGTAAAACCGCTAAAATCAATACGAGAACTCCCATCCCTCCTATCCAATGGGTAAAGCATCGCCAGAACTGCATACTCCTCGATAATGCTTCCACATCTGTTAGAATAGTTGCACCCGTTGTTGTAAATCCTGATACCGTTTCAAATAAAGCATCCGTATACGAAGGAATCTCCCCACTTAAATAAAAAGGGAGAGCTCCTACTAAACTTAATATGATCCAACTAAGAGATACACTTACAAATCCTTCTTTTGCATAAAAAACCTTATTCTTCGGTTTGAAGTGTCTTCCTATCAAGCTGATAACAAAGCACACTGCCATGATAGGCGCAAAAAAAATAGTGCTTTTTTCACGATAAATGATGCCCACCAAACAAGGCAATGACATAAACAGTGCTTCAAACTCAAGCACTCTGCATAGTATATAACGTATCATTGAATAATTCATTTGAATCATTTTGCCTTTCTTAATGCATTACTAATGCATTGCTAATATATCTTTAATATCCTGGAGTCCCGTTATTGTTGTAGCGAGTATTACTGTGTCGCCTACCATAATACGAGTCTGCCCGCTGGGTGTTATAATATTTCCCATATGATTAATACAGCATAACAGTATATTGGGTTTCAGCTTCAAGTCATGCAATGTTGTTCCCACCACCGGAGATATTTCTCTCACCTTGAATTCCAGCACCTCCACCTGATTATTATCTAATCTGTATAAAGTCTCAACATTACTTCCGATAGAATTCTGCATTCCCCTTACATATTGAATAATCATCTCCGATGTAATATATTTGGGATAAATTACTGTTCCAAGGTTTAATTCTTCTATAATTTCATCGTATTTAATCCTATGCACTCGCGTAATTAACTTCGCTTTTGATACACTTCTTGCAAATAGCGAAAGCATAATATTCTCTTCATCGAAATTAGTAAGAGCTACAAATGCCCCTGCCTGAGGCATCCCCTCCTCTAACAAAAGGTCGCGATCTGTACCATCTCCCCATATAATCATTGCCTGAGGGAATAACTCGCTCAGCATAGCGCACCTCTGTTTGTCTTTTTCCACAATTTTTACATCGATTCCCATAGCGATAAGCTGGCTCATCAAATAATAAGAGGTCTCTCCCCCTCCCACAATAAAAACATCTTTTGCTCTTGTTGTAGGCACTCCCAGCTTTTTAAAAAATAACATTGTATTCTTGGTAGAGCCCACGACCGAAATCTCATCTTTTGCGCGCAGAATAAAATTACCATCAGGGATGAATACCTCATCTCCCCGCTCCACCACACATATAAGGACATTGCATTTCATCTTTTCCGATATACTCTTCAAAGAGTGATTGCATAAATCTGAGCCATCCTCTATTTTATATTTTACCATTTCCACTTTTCCCTTAGAGAAAGTGTCAATCTTGATAGCAGAAGGGAACTTAAGAACCCGCACCATTTCCATGGCTGCTGCATCTTCAGGATTAATAACCATGGATAAACCGAGTTCTTCCTTAATAAAGCCTATTTCCCTGCTATATACCGGATTGCGCACTCTTGCTATCGTATGACAGTCACCTGCTTTCTTTGCGATCAGACAACATAATAAATTGAGTTCATCCGACCCCGTGACGGCAATTAACAGATCCGCCTCTTCAATTCCGGCCTCTTTTTGTATGGAATGGCTGGCGCCATTTCCTACCATCCCCATAATATCAAAATTATTATAGACATTGCTTACGGCTTCACTTTTCACATCAATTACCGTGATATCGTGTCCTTCCCTGCTAAGCTGCTCCGCCAATGTGGTTCCTACATTCCCACATCCTACAACGATAATCTGCATAACTTCCTCCTGATGTTATCTCATAATTCCTTCGAATTTCTTCCATATTTCTTCGTACTGTTCTTTAATCGTCAGATATAGACCTATCGTATGACCTTCCTGCTCATCCTCAAATCCTCGAATGATATTATCATAATTTTCAAGCAAACAATCCACTACCGGCTTACTTATTTTATAATCGGCAGCCTCTTCGCTCAATATCGTCTTAATGATATTGCTTTCAAATGACTTTTTATAGCTTCTTTGTCCGTATAAGGCACTTAACATATCAGCTACTGCCACAATCTTCTGGGGAAGCGTCAAATCTTTATCGCTTAATCCGTTATGGTATCCCGATCCATCCAGTTTCTCATGATGCCTTGCTGCAATATCAATCACTTCCGGTGCTACCAGCCCCGACAAAATCATCTCTGTAATCCGCACATGAGCCTTCATTATGCGCATCTCCTCTGCTGAAAGCTTTCCGGGAGACTCCAGAATATTGATCGGAATAGCAATCTTGCCCAAGTCATGCAACAGTGCCCCATAGTACAACTGTCTTAATTCTGCTGCACCAAGATTCATCAACACTCCCAACTGCTGGGCGAAATTCACGGTAGCCATCGTATGAATTACTGTATATTCACTTCTGAAATCGATGGTGTATACGAGCATTCCAAGAAAACTCTTCTTATCCATTTCCGACATTTCAATGTGTGAGAACAGTTCATTTAATTCTTCCCTATATTCGCCGCTTACGAGCTTGGCGGTAATCCCAAACTTCTTCTCTGCCTCCAAAAATAAATTTCTGGCTCTCGCTGAAAATTTAATATCCACATATCTCGTAAAATAATCAGCCTCCATCTGTATCTTATCCCGGCGCATAAAAGTATCCATTTTGTCTGCAAATGCCAGACACTCCGTGATACGTTCATATTTATTCTTGACCAATCCATACCGCTCATAGTCTAAATGATGGTATAGCACGATTTCTGCCTTTTCTGCAAGTGGAGATAGATATTTTAAAAATAAAAATCCATAAATAGAATGAGACTCGGTATTATTTACTTCAAAATCCGCTACATTATCCAAGCCATCCACCCGATATAATCCGATATCATGTAATATGGCAATCCAAGTATATTCAAGCATTTCTTGTTCGGAATATTCCTGTTCATATTCCAACATCTTATAGAAAATATATCCCACAATTTCGCTATGCTTCATAATATTGGGATTCAGAATGCTCAATGTCTTACGGATAATCGCTATAACATTCTGCCCACTTATAATATTCATTACATTGTCCCTCAAGGCTTCTCGCCCGCTTTCTATGCTTACGCCTATTTTACCATCAATTGATGATATCATTATCTTTACATAATAACAAAAGGCAACATATATTACAAGATACACTTATATATTAGAATTAAGTATATGAACCAGGTACCCTCTCTTGAAAATAATATCGACTATCAACACTTTCCTATGGAGCTTTCCTCTCCTTTTCCTCCTTATGGGAACACATTTATTCTTTACAATAAAGCTTCGTTTTCCTCAGCGTCATATCATAAAAGCTTTGAAGTTTTCCATATCTTCCGTGGATACCCATGAAGAAAAATCTACCCATAATCTCTCTGCCTTCGGGGCCCTCGCCACAACACTGGCAGCCACTCTCGGCACCGGCAATATTATAGGAGTTTCCACCGCCGTTGCTCTGGGCGGTCCCGGCGCCGTTTTCTGGTGCTGGCTGACCGGCCTTCTCGGCATGGCGACTTCGTATGCCGAATGTTATCTGAGCATGCTTTTCCGCGAAAAAAATGTACTCCAGGCTTATGTGGGCGGTCCGATGTACATATTAAAAAATGGCCTTAACAATAAATTTCTGGCCAAATTCTATGCTCTATGTACTATATGCGCCGCTTTCGGCATTGGCTGTACTACCCAAGCTAATTCCCTGACTCAGACCCTTTCCTCTACCTTTGGAGTTTCTCCTCATATTACCGGTATCACAGCAGCGATCGTTGTCGGCTTTGTCATTATCGGCGGAATCAAATCCATCGGGAACCTTTGTATAAAACTCGTCCCTACCTTAGGGCTTCTCTATATCGGAAGTTGTTTTATCCTGCTCTTTCTTAATCGCGATGCTTTGGGAGATGCTCTGACACTTATTATCACCTATGCGTTCAAACCAAATGCCATGATGGGCGGTATCGCCGGATACTCGCTCAAACAAGCGGCCAGGTATGGAATCGCACGAGGTCTGTTCACCAATGAGGCTGGTATCGGCACCTCTGCTATCGCTGCCTCTTCCTCCTCACTAACAGATCCTTCCAGACAGGCATATGTATCCATGACTGCTGTTTTCTGGGACACCGTCGTTATGTGTCTTCTGACCGGGCTCGTTATTGTTGCCAATATGATAAAATATCCGCATTCCCTGGCAGGTGTTAATGAGGCAGGGCTTGCAGATGCTGCATTTTCTTATCTCCCAATGGGCGGAAATGCCTTTCTTTCCCTATCCCTTGCCGCTTTCGCCGTTACGACCTTAATCGGTTGGTCCTACTTCGGTGAAAAAGCTACGGAATATCTATGGGGAATGAAAAGCATTTCATTCTATAAGATTATCTATATTGTTATGATTTATATCGGCGCAGTCATCCCGCTTAATGTAGTGTGGGAATGTACCGATTTGATTAATGCCCTTATGATTTTTCCAAATGTACTGGCACTTTTCCTTCTAAAGGATAGAATATCGGATAAATAGCGATCGGATAAATAGCGATCGGATATGAGCAAAGAGATAATTTCTCAGGAAAAAAATACTGATATCTTAGTTCCTTTTCCTTCCTCACTCTCCAGTTCAATCTTTGCCTCGTTTTTAGCGACAATATGTTTTACAATGGCGAGTCCCAGACCTGTGCCCCCGGTAGACTTAGATCTGCTCTTATCCACCCGGTAGAATCGTTCAAAGATTCTTTCCTGATGTGCCTTGGGGATTCCGATTCCTGTATCTTCCACAATAAGCACAGTTTTATCCTCTGCCTTTTTCACAAGAACTGCCACTAGGCCGCCTTTATTATTGTAACGAATTGCGTTGTCGCATAGATTATAGACCAGTTCCTCCAACATCTGCTTCTCGGAGCGCACCATGCAGGTTTCCCCTCGGAAGGTCAAAGCCACTCCATGGTTCTCTGCGTTAATTTGTAACATATCGACACATGTTTCTGCAATTTCCGACAGATTCAGCCACTCAAAATGCTCCTCCATATCCACCACATCCAATTCGGACAAGCGTATAACATCGTTAATTAAGATCAGAAGCCTGTCGGAATTACGGTGAATCTCCCTGGCGAACCTCACAACATCCTTATCCGATGCCATGCCGCTCTCTATCAGCTCTGAATAACCGGAGATAGAAGTAAGAGGCGTCTTTAATTCATGGGATACATTGGCTGTAAATTCCTGCCGCATTCCGGCATTTTTCAAGATATTTTCATGCTGTTCATTTATCGTTGCCACAAAAGGAGCCAATTCTTCATATATCTCTAATTCCTCCAGACGGTCTGCGTTATTGGCAACCTTTTCTATCGGCGCAATGAGAGCCTTCGTCAACACATGAGCCACTACCGTACAAAGAAGAATAATAAACGCAGTAACTCCTCCTATCGCCGGCAACGCCCCCGCGAAGATACTCCATATGCTGTCCGCATCCTTTGCCACGCGTATTACATTCCCTTCCTCGATCCGGATGGCATAATAGAACGTATTTTTTCCCATGGTGGAAGATTTCCTCACCGCATAACCTTCTCCGGTGGCAAAAGTCTGTATAATCTCAGGCCGATCCCCATGGTTACCCATTTTATCCGCATCGGCATCACTTTCATACAAGACATCACCGCTCTCATCCACCACTGTGATTCGTACTTTATCCTTTTTCGAATCATACCTTCTCTCCATCAGGTCGGACAAGGCATTTGTGTCCTCCAGCAAATGTGCATATGTCTTCAAATCTTCGATAACCTGTTTGCGAAATAAATCATAGCAGATACCGAGCACGAGAAACATCGTAGTGAAAATTCCAATTAAGGCGAGCAGCAGCAACTGAAACTTTATCTTCTTTTTCATATTGAACCATATCTTTCCTATTGCCTGTACAGGCCTGACTCAGGTATACCTTAGCCGCAAGCAGCCGCGGTATGCTTTTTGCACACTCGCTTTGCTCGGCGCAGTATAATATCGTTAAATATTATACTTTGTCCGCAAGCGGACACAGTATGTTTTTTGCACACTCGCTTTGCTCGGTGCAGTATAATATCGTTAAATATTATACTTAATTGGCAAATATATATCCCACATTCCGTACTGTCTTTATCATGCTGCTGCTATCTCTTAACTTCTGGCGCAATGTCTTAATATGCATATCCAGCGTTCTGGATTCTCCTTCGAAATCCGTCCCCCATATCTTATCGAGTATCATATCTCTGGGGGTAACAATTCCTGCATTACTCATCAGCAGCTTAAGAAGTTCGTACTCCTTATAGGTCAATTCACAAGGAACGTCATCTACGGTTACCATATGTCTTTCTTCGTCCAGACAGACGGCTCCTATACGCAGAACTTTTTCCTCATTTTTATTACTTCTTCTAAGAAGTGCCTTTACTCTGGAAATCAGCTCCATCACACCAAAAGGCTTCACCATATAATCGTCCGCACCTATATCCAACCCTCTTACCTTATCGATTTCCGAGGTCTTAGCTGTCACAAGAATAATAGAAATATCCTTCGTCTCTTTGTTAGAGCGCAGCTTTCTAACGATTTCCAAGCCAT
This sequence comes from Kineothrix sp. MB12-C1, assembly GCF_030863805.1. Classification (NCBI taxonomy): domain Bacteria; kingdom Bacillati; phylum Bacillota; class Clostridia; order Lachnospirales; family Lachnospiraceae; genus Kineothrix; species Kineothrix sp. MB12-C1. The sequence goes on along the minus strand of NZ_CP132957.1, from coordinate 3,215,705 downwards.
CTTCATCCGGAAGCATAATGTCCAGAAGGACAATATCCGGCTTCTTACATTCCATTTCTTCGTAGAAATCTCTTGCATACTCGAAATCTTTGATTTCATATCCTGCATTTTTCAGTGCGAACACTTCGATTTCCCTTATATTTTTGTCATCCTCCACCACATAAATAAGTGCCATCTTATCCACCTGCTCTACCTCTTTTAATGTAATACCCTTCTCCCGTCTCTATATTCTACGGCAATTCATATCTCTTTTGAAAACGCTTTATATTATCTTTAAATTCCGGATCATTCTTTTCCCTTATCTCATCTATATATCTATGCGCTTCAAAGCCGTCTTCGCTGATTTCTAACAAGCTTAACCCTATATTCGAGCAGTGGTCTGAAACTCGTTCATAACTGGTGATTATATCAGACAGAATAAATCCCATTTCTATCGTACACTTTCCTTTTCTGAGGCGCTTGATATGACGCTTCTTCAATTCCGCATTCAGATAATCGATCACTTCCTCAAGGGGTTCGATCATCTTTACCAGATTCATATCCTCTTCCTGGAATACGAGGAAGGAGGTGTTCACGATATCCTTCACTGCTTCTGCAAACACTTCCAATTCTTCGGAAGCCTTGTTCGAAAAGCTCAAGCTCTTGTCTTTCATCTCCTCGGCAGCTTCCTTTATATTCACCGCATGATCCGAAATACGCTCAAAATCACCGATATTATGCAATAAGAAGGAGACTGTATAGCTATCTTTTTCAGACAGCTTTTTACTGCTTAGTTTAACAAGATAGGAACCCAACTCATCCTCATACCTGTCCACTCTATTTTCCAGTTCCATTACTCGCTTCGCTGCTTTTTTATCATATTCCTTGATTAAGCCCATAGATAGAAACAGCGCTTCCTTCGCATAAGATGCCATATCGATAGCTGCAGTTCTGCATTGTTCCAGAGCAAAACCGGGGGTATTAAGAAATCTTGAATCGAGAATCTGAATAGCTTCCTTTTGCAGCGGCTGTCCTGCCTGTTCATTTTCATCATCCCTAATGGTAAGATAAGCCAGCTTCTCGAGTCCCTTGGAAAACGGAAGAAGGATTATCGTTGCAAACATATTAAATATGGTGTGGACAACCGCAACTCCTGCCGCTGTTGCAGAATCATCCATAAATAAAAACGGCACGAATACATGTATTGTATAAAATAGTATCATAAAAATAATGGTACCTATAATATTAAAATAAAGGTGGACAAGAGCCGCCCGTCTCGCGTTCTTACTCGCTCCGATTCCCGATAACATGGCTGTTACACAGGTTCCTATATTCTGTCCCATAATGATGGGTATTACCGCCCCATACGTAACGGAGCCCGTCATGCAAAGTGCCTGCAGGATACCGACCGATGCCGAAGAGCTTTGAATCACGGCTGTCAGTATTAAGCCTGCAACAAGCCCCAGCAGAGGATTGGAAAACGCAGTTAAAATACCGGTGAATTCCGGAACGTCAGCGAGCGGCTTCACCGCCGCCGACATAGTATCCATCCCGAACATCAGCACGGCAAAGCCTATTAAAATGGCCGCCACATCCTTAAGCATATCCCTTTTGGAAAACATTAAAAATGTCACACCCACAATCGCAAGCACCGGTGAAAATGAAGTTGGCTTCAGCAATTGTATGAAAAAGCTGCTGCTTTCTATCCCTGACAAGCTGAGAATCCATGACGTAACTGTCGTTCCGATATTAGCACCCATGATGATTCCGATAGCCTGAGAGAGCTTCATAATACCCGAGTTAACAAAGCCCACCACCATAACGGTAGTTGCTGATGAAGACTGAATCACCACAGTAACACCCATTCCAAGTAAAACTGCCTTTAGCTTGCTGGAAGTTAATTTCTCCAATAACTGCTCCAGCTTTCCTCCTGAAACCTTCGACAGCCCTTCTCCCATAACCTGCATTCCATACAGAAAAAGAGCAAGCCCTCCTATCATTGTCAATATTCCAAAAAAATCCATAGTCCACCCTCTAATTTCCTATTCTTTAGTTTTTACATATCTGTATTTTACAATACCCATGTAAAATAGAAAAGAATTTCGAGTAAAATCTATGTAAATTTTTCTTTTACAATCGATTTTGACATTATAAGAGTCTTATATCTCCAATCTCCCCGGTCTCCTGGAACAGCTCCCATTCCGCGATATTCACTGCATGGTCTCCGATTTTCTCCAAATACTTAGCCATCATAAGCACATCGATACATTCATCTGCATTCTTTGTCTCTTTCTTCAAGTACTCAATTAAATCTTGCTTCACCTTATTGAAAAGCTCATCCACCACATCATCACTTTCAATTACCGACTTGGCCGCTTCTTCATTTCTCTCCACGAATACATTTACTGCCGAGCGAAGCATCTCTTTCGCTGCCCTCATCATCGGTTCCAAATGATTCGAATAGGAGGAAAGAGGACTTAAATCAAGGCGCAGCATTAATTCCGCCATATCCGATACATGATCCCCTACTCTCTCAATATCCGTTACTACTTTAAGGCTCGCCGTAATCATTCGAAGGTCACGTGCCACCGGCTGCTGCTTCGCTATAAGGGACAAGCATCTCGATTCAATATTCCTCTGCATCTCATTGACGATTCGGTCGCTTTCCAGAATTTCGACGATTTCTTCCTTATTTCTGTTCTCCAGGGCGAGAAACAGTTCCTCATAGGTTTCCTCCACCCGAAGTCCCATGGCAGCCACATCATCCTTTAATTTCTTTAATTCATGTTCAAATATTGTCCTAGGCGACATACAAACTTCCTCTCTTTCCAAACCTTTTGACCATTATACCATTTATACCGCTTTCCGCATCTCACCCAAATCTTCCTGTAATATAATCTTCTGTCCTTTTATCGGCCGGACGTGAGAAAATATTATCCGTAGTATCGAATTCCACAACCTTTCCCACAAGAAAGAATGCGGTATAATCCGACACTCTCGCTGCCTGCTGCATATTGTGCGTCACTACTACCACCGTATATTTCTCTTTAAGCTCTACCATAAGCTCTTCCACTTTCAAGGTGGAAATAGGGTCTAAAGCGGAAGTCGGTTCATCCATCAGAAGCACTTCCGGCTCCACCGCAAGTGCCCTTGCGATGCAAAGTCTCTGCTGCTGCCCTCCGGAAAGTCCGAGTGCCGACTTTTTCAGCCGATCCTTCACTTCATCGAAAATGGCCGCACCGCGCAAACTTCTTTCCACGATATCATCCAGTTTCGCCTTGCTTTTAATGCCGTGTACTCTAGGCCCATAAGCTATATTATCATAAATACTCATGGGAAAAGGATTAGGCTGTTGGAATACCATACCTATCTTCTTGCGAAGCAGCGTCGTGTCTACCTTAGAATCATAGATATTCTCTCCATCTAAAGTAACCATTCCCTCTATGCGGACGCCTTCCACCAAATCGTTCATTCGGTTGAGGCTTTTTAAAAACGTAGATTTACCACAGCCGGAAGGACCGATAAATGCAGTTACTGCATTTGCCCTAATATCCATATCTACATCTTGGAGCGCGTGATTATCTCCATAATATAAGTTCAGGCCTCTCGTACTGATTTTACTATTTCCCATTTCTTTTTCCACTCTAATAACCATACCTTTCTCTCCTCTTACCTTTAAGACTTTACTGCTTTTTATGCTAACGCGCGGCATTTACATCGAGTTTCTTCGCCAGATATTTGGTAAGGAGATTGATGCCGAGCACAATAATCAGAAGCACTGCCGCGATTCCAAAAGCCACATTGTACTCCGCTTTGGACATACTTAAATACAACTGGATCGTTAATGTCCCGCCGGATTGCAGAACTTTCTCCAGCAATCCCATGCCGGTCTTGGGCAGCAAATATCCGCTTCCCGCCGTAAAGAGCAAAGCAGCAGACTCTCCTACAATTCTTCCGATTGCCAATATAATGCCGGTGATAATTCCGGGCATGGCAGATGGCAGTAAGATCGTCCTTATCATATACCATTTGGCTGCTCCCATCGCAAGAGCACCGCTTCGATAACTATCAGGCACCGTCTTCAAAGCTTCCTGTGTATTTCTCGTAATCAACGGAAGTATCATAATTGTGAGCGTAAGAGCACCCGTTAAAATAGAATAACCAAGTCCCAACGCGTTACCGAAGAAAACCATACCGAACAGACCAAATATAATAGAAGGAATACCGGCAAGAGTCTCAGTTGTAAATTCTATCATTCTTACAAGTCTGCCCGGTTTTGCATATTCATTCAGATAAATTGCAGAACCAATTCCTATGGGCGTTGCAATAAGAAGGGTAATGACAATAATATATAACGTATTTACAATGTTTCCTGCAATTCCAACCGTCCCTTTCAAACTGCTGGTTACCGTAGTTAGAAATTCCAGATTGACTATTTTAATACCTTTGAAAAAAACATATCCGATAATTATGGCAAGAAGAAGTACCGCGAACAGTGCGGAAATATAAATAAGTACACGAAGGACCATATCCGATATTCTTTTTCTTTTTATTGTAAGAGTAATAGGACTATTCATTATTTTTATCCCCTTTTTTCAAGATTCTTGTCAGGGTTACATTAATCAGCATAATAAACAGGAAGAGTACGAGCCCTATAGTAAATAGAACCTGTCTGTGTAAATCTGCTGCATATCCCATCTCACTTACGATTGCCGTAGTAAGAAAACGTACTGAGTTAAACGGTAAAGGCAGGTTCACTGCACTTCCCGATACGAGGCTGATTGCCATCGCTTCGCCGATTGCCCTGCCTACGCCGAGGACAACCGCCGTGATAATGCCTGATTTCGCCGCCGGCAGTATCACTTTAAAAATCGTCTGTATCTGGGAAGCTCCTACCGCAAGGGATGCCGCTTTCAAGTAACTTGGCACCGCCTTAATTGCCGATTCACTAATATTGATAACTGTCGGCAGAATCATAATAGCAAGTACGATGACTGCCGAAATCATATTGGATCCCCCGGTGAACTGATGAGTCTGCGAACCTGCGAATATCTTCAATTCCAACTGATACATAAAAGGATTTAATATCATTAAACCTAAAAGTCCGTAAATCACTGAAGGAATACCTGCCAAAAGCTCTACTGCCGGCTTTACGACTGCTACCAGACTTTTAGGCGCTATTTCCGCCAGAAAGATTGCCGTGAATACTCCTATTGGTACACCGATAACTACTGCCATCGCCGTACCGAGAATAGAGGTAAGGATAATATATAAGATTCCAAAAGAAGGGTTCGCTGCCGTAGGCTTCCAAACACTCCCAAATAAAATATCGATAGCTCCTACTTTAAATAAGGCAGGGGTTCCGTTAAAAATCATGTATGCGGTAATGGACAAAACTGCCATTACCGCCATGAATGCACTTATTGTGAAAATCGCCTGTGCCATCTTCTCTACTGCTGATTTATTCTTATTATTGCCTACAATTGTGAAAGCTTGCTGATTGCTCATAACTTCTCCCTATTTATCATTAGTTAGGTAAAATAAGTCCTACACCTGAAATCACTTCTCTACCCTCATCGGAGCCTAAGAAATCAAATAATGCTTTTACTGTTTCATTTTGTTCAGCAATCTCACCTTTCGTAGCCATTACAAAAGGTCTGCTTAAGAAATAGCTGCCCGCCTTAATATTTTCTGCTGTAGCTTCTACACTATCGAGTGCCAGCGCTACTACGGTATCATTTATTACGTCGAGAGAAACATATCCAATCGCACCCGGCGTCGATGCTACTTTCGCCATAACCGCTCCTGTGCTGTCAAGCTCACTCGCATATACACACTCATCTACAACCTCAAGAATTTCTTCAAAAGCTCCTCTTGTACCGGAACCGGCTTCACGTCCGATTACAACGATCGGGGAATCATTTCCTCCGACTTCACTCCAATTTCTTACCTCACCCTTATAAATACCTATGAGCTGATCTTTTGTAAGGCCTGCCGTCGCATTCGCGGGATCCACAACTACCGCGATACCATCGATAGCAACAATATTTTCTACCGCTCCGGCTTCCTTCTCGCTATCCTTCAATGCTCTGGAGGAATTACCGATATCTACGCTTCCTGCTGTTACTGCTTCAATTCCCGCAGAAGATCCCGTGAATTCAGGGGTTACTGTTACTTTGGGATACTTCTCCATAAAGCTTTCCGCTATTGCATTGGCAAGCTTTTCCATAGAAGTGCTTCCTGACATAGAAATCGTACCGCTTACATCTACTGTTTCTTCCGTTACTGCCGCGTCTTCTGTCGTTGTTGCTTCTTCCGCCTGCGCTGCGTCCTCTTGTACTTCTGTCTCAGGTGCAGTGGACTCCACTTCCTTATTTCCACATGCAGTGAGGGATCCTACCGTTAATACTACTGCGCCGATAAGCGCAAAAGCCTTTAATGTCCTTTTTTTCATTTTCTTATTCTCCTCTTTGTCACTATTAGTTTGAGACACTTTCAGGATGTTTATCCCTATTTCCTCATCTCTGTAACAGAGTTTAACATATAAAAAAAATATCAAATATCATGTTTTAGTAATTTGTATGTAAGTTTTTTGTAAAATTATCTCTTCCTTCATCCATCAATTTTTATGAAAAGATCTATAAAAATTAAGAAAAACTCCTTTCGCAAACAAAAATTTTCATAAAAACTTTTGTTTGCGAAAGGAGTTTTCCTCATACTTAATGCTTAATTTTTTATATTGAACTTCTTACCTTATAAGAAATTATTCCTCGTAAAAACAGCTTATTACTTTTACCATATCTTCCATATCTTTACAGCCAGCCGTCTCGTAGGAAGAATGCATCGCAAGTTGTGGTAAACCGATATCTACCGTGTTCACGGACACCTGCGCGGTAGAAACATTACCGAGAGTGGAACCTCCTGCAATATCGGAACGGTTCGCATAGGTTTGGAAAGTAACACCTGAACGCTTGCAAATATCCTTCATTATCGCTGCTGAAACAGCATCTGTCGTATACTTTTGGCCTCCATGATATTTGATGACAATTCCTCCATTGACATAAGGCCGATTCGTAGGGTCTGCTTTCTCCGGATGATTGGGATGGACAGCGTGAGCGTTATCCGCCGATATCATAAAGCTATCCGCAATCAGACGCAGATAATCACCTCTCGATAAAGAGTAAGACTCGCAGATCCGATATAGAGTATCCTGTAAAAAGGTAGAAGCTGCGCCTTGCTTCGTCATACTTCCCACTTCTTCGTTATCGAAGACAACCATAAGATTCACATACTCTTTCGGCTGCGTCCGTAGCATCGCCTCCATGGATGCATATGCACACTCCAGATCATCTAATCTTGGCGCACAGACGAATTCACCCTTTGCTCCCAGCAGATGCCCGGGTGCCCTATTACATAAGAATAAATCGCTGCTTATCACCTGTTCCTTATCCACTCCGGCTGCCTCAGCAATCAAGTGAGAAAAAGAGCCTTTGCTTTCCTTACCTCCATAAAGAGGAAGCATGTCTATCTGAGCATTATATTCCATCCCCTTATTCACATCCCGGTTCATATGAATCGCCACATTAGGAATTATTAGAATATCTTCTTTAAGTGCCACTGCCTTACAACGCAGCTTACCATTCTCCGATATTATAACTCTTCCCGCAACGGAAAGCGGACGATCCAGCCAGGTGGACATAATCATTCCGCCGTAAGGCTCCACATTCAGCTTCACATATTGGTCTTCCACTATCATTTCCGGTTCTTCCTTTATCTTGAATCCGGGAGAATCACTATGAGAAGCAACCATATGAAAGCCTTTTAACCGCTCTTTTTCTATATCCGGAATATGAAAAGCAATGACAGAAGATCCATTTCTATTGACATAATACTTCCCACCGGGCACAAGATGCCACTCTTCATTCTCCTTCAAAGATACATAGCCTTTGTCCTTACACGCATGCTCTATATTTTCTACCGCATGATAACAACTTGGACTATCTTCAATAAATGTGAGCATATTTCGGACAATATTTGAATTCCTATTATTTTCAGACATATTAGACTTTCCTTTTAATTTTTTATTATGATGTTGCGGGTTAAAAGGTCTTTTGCCCCATGATACCTACGGATTGCTACGCACTTTGTGCTTTCACAATCCTAAAACATTCGAAATCCGCCCTATTTGGGCTACTTTCTCATGTTTTGCGGGTCCCAAAGCCATGTTTTTTCATGCTGGCATGAAACGCATGACCTTTTGACCCTGGTATCATATTATATTTCTGTAACAATTCCCTTCTCCATTAGGAACGCAGGATCATAGGATAACTTCGCCTTCCTTAAACCTTCTTCTCCGGTATCTTCTTCTCTGTTAATATAACGATATCCAGATGCCTCGTTCGTTATAAACTGCTGATTGATCATCGGATAGGCTCCCTGAATATCAGCAAATGCTTTTTCAATATGAACTACGAACATATCTTCTCCCAGAGGCTCCCCTAATGTAAACGCTACCACACGGCCGTCTGCGCGGATCAATCCGCCCGTTAACTTAAGTGCTTCTCTTTCTTTTAATGCATGCAGGGTTACACAAAACTCATCGTGTTTCGGTCCTTTTTCTTCACAGCCGTTTTGAATTCTCCACTCCTCTGCCATATCCAGGCATTCCTGTGTATTTTCATCTGTAATTTTCTCATAAGTCCAATCAGGATGTGCCTCTTTGAAGCGGTTAATATGATTGCGTTTCCCGTGGAGCTTCTTCCCTGCAAGGCTGATCAGGCGCTCGGATTCATAGACATAATCTGCAGAATCCCTATTATATTCCACCTGAAATCTTCCAGGATAAAACTCCTGCAGGCGATCGAACTGTGAAGGGGATACAAGGTGCATTTTAAATTTCTTCCCTGCACCCTTAAAATATTCTGTAATCGTATCGATGGCTTTTTCCAAATCTCCATTGCCAAGAGGAAAACTTATCGATGTTTCCTCTGCGTTCGAAAGGAATACGAGCATATCCTCCACTACTGCATAACGTATTTTATAGAAGGGCGACCATAAGATGTTGTTAGCGAAAGTAAACTCACAGACTCTTACAGGCTCCATATCGTAATAATGCTGAATAATTTCCTCATCTTCCTTTTCTATCTTCTTCCAATTAATTTCTACCATGTTATCCTCTTTCACTAGCTCTTTATCCATTGTAATTATCTTTGCATTTTTTCCTGACCGTATACCGATACCGTTAATATTTTCATATTTAATATTAGATTTCTGAATCATCTTAATAACCATGCCTTTCTCACACTATTCTTAGCTCCTATCTGCGCACGTACCAATAAAGGGGAAAGGAATATACTCACTCTTTCTCCTCCTCTTCACCGGGCGATGAAATAAAGGTAAGTTTCCTTATATTCCGCCCTTCCTTCTCCTGATTTCCAAGATAAGGGGTTATTGCTTCCCCTATTTTCTCCATTACCTCCGTAAACTCCTCATCCGTTAACAAGAGGGTAGAAGTGGAAAGCGAGAGCAAATCTTTCATCGGATCCGCATCTTCTCTGGAGAAATATTTTCCGAACGAAGTCATTAACGACATAAGAGAGGAATTGATTAACTGCTCCACACTGACCTTACTGAACGCACAAGGTTTATTCCCTCTAAGGGCATAAGTTCGTTCCACCGTTCCCCGTATCTTCTTCTCTTCTACCACCATAATACAATTGGCTTCATATAGCATCTTAATGTGGCGATACAAGCTTGCCGGCGGAATATCGCTTAACTCTTCTTTTATCTGAGAAGAAGTTCCTACTCCGTGAAGAAGCAAATACTGAATAATTCTGAGTCTAATTGGATTCATAACGATTTTAGTTATTTCTTGATCCATGTTTGCTGCCACACTCCTTTATTTATTATTTATTACCATATTTAATATTATTAGCATATTTAATATTATTATCACTATTGATAATGTTTCCCTAACATATTACTTCCCATTCTTCCATTTGTCAAGAGGAAGCAAAGTGAGTCGGACAAAAAAACTGCCCACAGATTTCTCATGCGGGCAGTTTTCCTATTTAATTATTTATCGTATTAAATCTTAAATTTAGAAGTTAAAGCATTCAATGTTTCTGCAATAGAAGCTGCACCCTCAGCCATCCTTGTAATAGATTCCATTGCTCCGGAAGTCTCTTGCATATTATCCCGTATTTCGTCAAAGCTGTTAGCTGTTTCTCCGATATTAGCAGAGATATTATATATTACCGCACTAATTTCTTCTGTGGATGCGCTCAACTCCTGTGCCATTGCAGCCGTCTCCTCCGACAACTCACTCACATAAACCGCATCCTTCTCATAATTTACACCAGTATCTACGAGCAGATTATAATCTTTTCTTACCTGTCCGTCGATAAAACTCAGCACTTCTCTCGAATTATCCGCCAGATTATCAAAGGCGCTTCTTACATTATTAACGACCGCTGTAATATCCCCTACATATTCCGTAGACTGATTCGCAAGGGTACCGATTTCGCTTGCAACCACTGCGAAACCACGGCCATGTTCACCCGCTCTTGCCGCTTCAATGGAAGCGTTAAGTGCAAGCAGATTGGTCTGATCTGCAATGCCATGAATCAAGCTGGCAATATTGGAAATCTCCTCCACTACCTTACCCATTTCAATAGCTGCCAATATATTTTTCTGTTTTTCCTCATAAAGTTTATCCGCCAACCGCTTAGAAGCATTACCTTGCTCTTTAATTGCAGTAGCACGGCTCTTAATCTGAGCAGATTGGTCACTGCCTTCGGAGGAATTCTCCGCCAATCTTGCCACACCGTCATTCACCTGCTCTACTGTGGCAGTCATTTCCTCTGTAGCAGACCTGATTTCTACTGTTCCATCAGCGATAACCGTTGTACTTCCATTAATTGCTTCGAATCTTCCTGCTAATTCTTCTATAGTCGCTGACAGCTCCTCGCTGGAGGCTGCCACCTCTCCCGTCTGTTCAATGATGCCGGAAACAATTTCCTTCATATTTTCCCTAGCCTGATTCAATGCCTGAATCAATTTGCCAATCTCATCTCTCCCCTTATGATTGAGCTGAACCGTTAAATCGCCTTCTCCAAGGGCTCTGGCAAATATAAGTCCTTTATGTACTGCTCTCGATATATCAATGGCAAGCCATAAGCCAATGAGTATGGAAAAAATAACGCCGGCGATCAGCAAAGTATACATCATCGTTGTACTCGTGTTTGCCAGTGCCTGATTATCAGCATTCACCTGCGCTGCCGTTTTCTGATTATCTTCAATTAAGGTGTTCAGTTTGCTGAACATAGCCTTCCTTGTTAGCATAACTTGATTCATACTGGTTCTTGCCGTGCTATATGCCCCTGATAGAGCGAGATCGATCGCTTCCTGCCTCTGTGTCCGGTAAATATCCCTATCTGTCAGAAAAGCATTCCATGTCTCTCTTTCATCTTCTGTAAGATTGCTGTTTCCATAGTCTTCAATAACAGCTGAATTCGCTTCTTCCAGTTCTTGTATCTTCCCTACGCTGTCTCTCGTATCCGCCGGATACCCGCTTAACACCGCTGTCTGCAGTTCTTCGCCACTCTCTAATAAATTTTCCTTAATCATATGAAGTTCATTAATGCTCTCCAAGTTGGAGCTGTACATCGCTTCGCCTCTATGGGCAATTTCCTCCATATTCGTAGAACCGAATACGCCGATTACTACAGCAAATAAAGCGATAAATAGAAATCCACCTCCGAGCTTCACCTTAATAGAAACACTCCTTAGTAACTTTACCATACTGCTCTCCTTTGTCCTCTATCTTTTCTGTCAATTGTGTTATGCCTAAGGCATTAGAAGCTATAATTATACCATCAATTTCCTTTTTCTGTCTATAACTATTGAGGAAATTATCGTAAGTAATCTACGGAATTATATCTTGTCCGCAAGCGGCCATGGTATAATATTTTAACGATATTATACCGCGCCGAGCAAAGCGAGTGTGCAAACAACATACCATGGCCGCTTGCGGCTAAGGTATACTATTTATGCAGAACAGACTTCACGGCTGCCGAAGTTACGAACAAGGTACGCAGGTTTTACATGCTGTAGGCGTTGCCGCACAACCTCCCAGGGCACTTTCTCTCAATTCAAAGGGAAGACTTCTTCCCACATGATACATCGCCTGAACCATCTCATCGAAAGGAATGAGCTGTCTGATTCCTGCCAGTGCCTGTTCTGCATTGACCAAGGCATTAGCAGCTCCTACTGCATTACGGTTCTGACATGGATTCTCAACCAGTCCGCCTACCGGGTCACAGACCAGCCCCAGAAGATTCGAAATGGCCCCTGTAGCCGCACTCAGTGCCTGCTCCGGCGTACCGCCCATCATTTCTACCGCTGCGGCCGCTGCCATCGCCGCCGCTGAGCCCACTTCTGCCTGACATCCTGCCTGTGCACCCGATACAGAAGCATTCCTCATCAACAAGTATCCGATCGCACCTGCTGTATAGAGCCCGTCCAGCACTCGCTCCTTCGATAACTCTTGTTCCTTCTCAAGTGCCAGCACAACCCCGGGCAGAACACCGGAAGCTCCGGCAGTCGGAGCTGCCACAATAACCCCCATGGAAGCATTCACCTCAAGTACTGCCATGGCATAAGATATCGCTCTCGACACGGTCGCACCACAGAGAGATTTCCCCATCTCCCGAAAAGTTTTCAGCTTCTTCGCTTCACCGCCTATAAGGCCACCCATAGATTTCACTTCATGATTCACCGGCCCATAAGCGGCATCCCGCATAATGGTAAGCGCTTTCTCTATCCTGCGCTCCACTTCCTTTTCACTCACTTCCATAAGCTCCATTTCTCTCAGCTTCATCACCTTGGAAATAGGATAACCTGTCTTCTTACATACTTCCAATAACTCTTGTCCACTTCGAAAATCCATCCTTACTCCTTACACTTCTTATAAAACACTGTTTTTACAATCCTTGCACAAGCATCACATCTGTCACATACGAGTTCTCCCGGATACGTACGAGTACCTCTTGGGGTATCTCTCCGTCAGATTCCACCACCGTATAAGCATTGGCACCTTTCTCTTCACGGAACAGTCTCATAAATGCAATATTCACATCTTGGTCGCTTAGACATTTCGTAATGTGAGCGGCAACGCCTTGCCTGTCTGTCTGACTTACGATAAGGGTGCTGTATTCCCCTGTAAACTCCACTTCCACACGATTCAGGCGCACAATTTTTACCTTTCCGCCTCCGATGGAAACCCCTCTGACGAATAGCGTTCTTCCATCGGTTCCTATAATATTGATATCCGCCGTATTCGGATGCGCATCATTGGTATCCAGATCGGAAACAGTATATGAATAAGCAATTCCTGCTTCCTCCGCATGAGTAAAAGAGTCCCTTATCCTTAAATCATCGGTCTCATAACCAAGAATTCCTCCCAGCAGCGCCTTATCGGTTCCATGACCCCGATATGTCTTCGCAAAGGAACCATACAAGGTAAAATCTACCTTCTCTATCGTTCCTTGAAACATTCTTCTTGCCAAAAGTGCCATAGATACCGCTCCTGCCGTATGAGAACTGGAAGGCCCTACCATATTCGGCCCTATCACCTCGAACAAACTAATTCCTGTCATCTACCTGCTCCTTACCTTATGCATTCCGGATTACCTCCAGAAAACGTTGCCCATACTTTTTATATTTAAACTCACCGACTCCGGATACTGTCAGCATTTCTGCTTCCGTCAAAGGCCGCACCACACACATATGGCTGAGCGTCTTATCCGAAAATACCACATAAGGAGGAACTTTTTCCTCCCTGGCAATTTCTGAACGAAGCGAGCGAAGACGTTCGAACAAGGATACATTAGCGCCGCTCATTCCCATTCCCGCTTCTACTTTTCGCTTCGTTCTCCTTGTATCTTTGTCCTTCGCCGGATGTTCCGCTTCCTTAGCCATCTTCATTACAAGGGTCTCACCATCATATAATACGAATTCGGACTTTTCTGTCAATTTCACCACAGCATACTCATCATCCGTTACCACCAGATATTCATGCAACAGAAGATAGTTCATAACCTGACGAAGTTTATAAGTCTGTACCTTCGCCAAATCTCCGTAATATGGATTTCTATCCATCCAATAATTTCGTATCTTCGCCGTATTAGCTCCATGGACAGTATCCAGAATTACATTGGTGCCATATCTTTGTCCGCTACTTTCCACGCAGCCGATAATACCTTTGGCAACTATTGTCACATCTGTCTCTTCGAACTGGCTCAGACAGTTCACACAGTTCCCACAGTAATTACTTCTATACTCCCCAAAATAACGTAAAATATAATCTCTCAGACATTCATTGCTAAAGCAATAGAATGTCATTTTCTTCAATCTCTGCCTGTCCCTCTCCATTACAATCTTGCGGGCCTCTTCATCCAGTGACTCGTTATCCTGATTGTTATCGATGAAAAACTGATTCGTCACTACATCCTGTCCGCCATATAGCAAGATACACTCCGCCGGTTCTCCGTCCCTGCCAGCCCTTCCGGCCTCCTGATAATAGCTCTCCATATTCTTGGGCATATTATAATGTACCACATAGCGCACGTCCGATTTATCAATTCCCATGCCAAAGGCGTTAGTCGCCACCATAATTTCTTTTCTGCCGTAGATAAAATCCTCCTGGTTTCCCCTTCTTTCTACATCCGAAAGCCCTGCATGATATTTGGTCACCGGAAAGCCTTCCACATCTAGCCTTTCTGCAATTTCTTCTACGCATTTCCTCGTAAGGCAATAAATAATGCCGCTCTGCCCCGGATGCATCTCCAGATAATTCTTCATGGTCGCGTATTTATCTCTCGGAGACTGTACTGCAAAATAAAGGTTCGGGCGATCGAAACCGGTAGATACCACAGTTGGTGCCTCCAGACAGAGAAGCTTTACAATATCCTCCCGTACTTCCTTCGTCGCCGTAGCCGTAAAGGCGCTGATAACCGGACGATACTTAAGCTTATCGACAAACTCTGTCACTTTTAAATAACTGGGTCTGAAGTCCTGCCCCCACTGAGATACGCAATGAGCCTCGTCCACAACTACCATAGATATCTTCACGGAGAAAGCGAAGTCCAAAAAGCTATCGGTCAAAAGGCGTTCCGGTGCTATATAAATAATCTTATATCTGCCACCCTTTGCGTATTCCAATGCCTTGAAATACTGCCTTGTCGTAAGAGAACTATTCAAAAATGCCGCATGGACTCCTGCCTGATTCAGCCCTTCCACCTGGTCTTTCATTAAAGAAATCAGTGGCGATACCACTAAGGTAATCCCTTCGAGCATAAGAGCCGGCACTTGAAAGCATATCGACTTACCTGCCCCTGTCGGCATCACTCCGAAGGTATCTTTCCTCTCTATTATGCTTTCTACCAGCTCTTTTTGTCCCTCTCTGAACGTATCATATCCGAAATACTGCTTTAAAACTTTTTCCGCTTTCTCCATATTGTTCCTTTATCTATTTGTAACTGTCCAATACCACACTGTTACATCAATTTTTCATTAAAAACCTCCGAATCGGCACGCATCCGTTCGGAGGTCTTCGTCTTACTTATTCTAATTTAGAAATTAACTTCATTGCCATAATAAATACAAGTGAAAAGCTTCTCCATCGCCTCAGGATCAATCGATCTCGGATTAGAACCCGTACACGCATCACCTACCGCATTCGCTGCAATCTGAGCAATCTTTTCTTTGAATTCCTCTTCTACAATACCGAATTCCTTGAGGGTATTCGGTATCTGCATCCTATTGTTCAACGCCACAATTCTCGCACACAAGCCGTTTATCGCTTCCTCTGCGGTTCCCGTAATTCCAATCGATTCTGCAATTTCCACATATCTCTTTGCTGCTTCTTCATTCTTCGCATTGTATTTAATAACATAGGGAAGATACATCGCGTTCGCAAGTCCGTGTGTAATATGTCCGGTGGAGAATGCTGCTCCTGTTTTATGTGCCATAGAATGTACAATGCCAAGAAGTGCGTTGGAGAATGCCATTCCTGCAAGGCACTGTCCATAATGCATCATTTCCTTCGCATCGTTGTCTCCATCATAGCTCTTCGTTAAGTCGCTGTCAACAATCTGAATCGCCTTAATCGCAAGAGGATCTGTAAAGGGAGTATGAAGCGTCGAAACATATGCTTCTACTGCATGTGTCAAAGCATCCATTCCTGTATAAGCAACTAAGCTCGGCGGCATCGTCTCCGCCAAAACCGGGTCGACAATGGCAATATCAGGAGTTATATTAAAGTCTGCAAGGGGGTATTTAATTCCCTTCGCATAATCTGTGATAACTGAGAACGCAGTTACTTCCGTAGCGGTTCCGGAAGTGGAAGGAATTGCTACGAACTTCGCTTTCGTCCTTAAGGATGGAAAATTAAACGGAATAATCAGTTCTTCAAACGTTATCTCGGGGTATTCATAAAATGCCCACATAGCCTTGGCTGCATCAATAGGGGATCCTCCACCCATGGAAACAATCAAATCCGGTTCGAATTCTCTCATAGCCTCTGCACCCTTCATGACCGTTTCAACGGAAGGGTCTGGCTCAACGCCTTCGAATAATAGAGTTTCTATTCCCGCTTCTTCTAAATAAGCAACCGCTTTATCAAGAAAACCAAAACGCTTCATGGAACTTCCGCCCACAACAATAATTGCTTTTTTACCCTTTAATGTCTTTAATACTTCTAAAGAGTCTCTTCCGTAATAGATGTCTCTCGGTAACGTAAATCTGTTCATTTCCCATTTCCTCCTTAATCAATTTAGGCCATGGAACAGCCCTTGATGCCAGTATATCAAAAAGTTAAAAAAATAACAATACTTATTCCGGCCCTTCTCCTTCCAAAATATTATTGCATTTCTCGATATAATCCTCGGCCATAAAACTTCCCATACCGCGAAGAATCAGATACTCCGGATTCGATTCTCCAAGCACTATGCAGTACAAAAATGTCTCTCTCGCCGTATGAAATTCTCCGATAGAAAACTCTGCCATTCCTTTGTAAAAATGAAGATCCACATAATCCGGATATAACATAATCGCTTTTTCAATACTCTCAGCAACAGTCGTATAGTCTTCCAGAGTGATTAAAATATCATATTTTAATTTATAGAAAAGAGAGGGCGGTAAAAGCCCTTTTTTTATAAATAGCAAGATTGCCAGATTAGTGAAATCATAGGCTGTCGTATAATTCTGCTCATGATAATATTCGACAGCAAGATGATAACAAATCCAGCCATCCTCCTGATTATCCTCCCATTCCCTTAGAAGCATCTTCTTATTTCTTCCGCTTTTTAATGAAACAGCTTCGTCCATATAACCATAATGCAATATCTCTATAAACTTATTTTCTTCCGCTTTTTGCTCCTCTTTTCGGTCATCCGAAACAGGCCTTTCGTGAATCCTTCCTACAAAATGAATGCCTTTTCCATTTCGAAACAGACGATATACGTGACTTACATGTACACGTTTTTCATCAGCGGGTATTTCCCCATAGAAGTGCTTCATACCGACGGATATAAAATTCTCTTCTTGTTTCTCCTTCTTGCTTAAGCATTGCAAAAGAGCTTCATGGTCATTCACTACAAGCCGTTCATCCGCATCCATCCATAAGATCCAGTCTCCGGAAGCCTGCTCAATACAGAAATTACGGGCTGACGCAAAGTTCTGCTCCCACTGGAAATCAAAAATCTTTACCTCGTATTTACTGCAGATATCCTTCGTTCCATCTTCTGACCCGGTATCTACAACAATAATCTCATCCACATACTCTATCGCACTTTGTAAACACTCCTCTATGTGCTTTTCCTCATTTCGTACAATCATACATAAACTAATCGAAGCCATTGTTCTTCCTTCTCCTCTTCCCTGCCTTCTGATAGTTATTTTATGCAAAGAGAAGGAAAGTTGTAACCATTCGACAGTTTTCTACATAAAATATAGCAGGTAATAACAAAATGTACACATTTAGGAGAAAGGGGAAAAGAAAATGTCACAACCAACATTTCCAGTTGTCAGTCCCGAAATAACTCGTGAAAAGGCTCTCAATATGATTCTAGCCTCCATCGCTATGGAAGAGCTGGGGCTTAGCCACATCATTAATGCTGAAGGGGAAAAACTCCAATATATCTTAGGTACCTTGGAGAACCAAAACGGTGGCTGTTATGGTCCTTGTCCTTCCGTTGAAGATATTTTGGAAGTCAATGCCAGTATCAAAAGCCTTCTCGACAGTATTATGCAGAATCAAATATTTCTAAAGGACAAAATGGAGAAAGTATTAAATGCCGATAAGGGTTCTTGTCGTCGCGGTCCTGCAGGACCACCCGGCCCTCCCGGCAGATCCGGAGGAATATGTGTTGCTTCCTTCGATGCCGCAGAAGATTCCTGCTGGCGCAGGGAGCAGGCACTATCTCTTGCCTGCACCCATACTCCCATAGGCTGCCGTAATATCGAACTCTCCAGAGATGGGAAAGCAATTGTTTTAAAAGGAAGAGGACACTTCCTTGTAAACTTCACTTTGAATGTGCGCCCTCTGAAAAGATGTAATGGAATGATTTCCATCGCCTTACAGTCGGACGATGGTCAGAGAAAGAAAACTGTATTTATGTTCCATATGCCAATTACTGCTGTTGGCTTCCCTGTTACCATATCAGGTGGCCCGATCGAGGTATTTGCACTCAACGAATGTAAAGATACGAAACTTTCACTTGTCTTATTCCAACCTTGTTCCCTTGAGGTGGATGAAGGGTTTGTGAATATCACTGAGATAGCGACGGGATGTGGGAGATAGGTCTATTCTTTGTTAAGACCTATCGTCAACACCACATGACAACCGGAATCCGGACAATAGCTTACTATATTACGCGTTTCTTATTAACTTTGCCTCCTTCGAGCGTTAGGAGCCAATTGTCCGTGATTTCTCCGGTTTTCATACAACGTACGCTAAGATTCCAAAGGGATATCCATACGAACGTAAAAAAATGTCGCGTAATCGCGACATTTTGACGGTGTAAGAGCCCTTCGGGCAAACAATGCGCAGCTACGTGCGCGAAACATAAGGGTTACCTTCTATATAGAATCGCCACAGGTAATCTGCCGCTTCCTGGGCATAGTCAATGCCTACCCGCTTGGCGGATACAACGGCGAAATCTTCTTGCACACCTTCCTCCACATATAGGCTTGCACCGCGCAAGTCTTCTCCGTTTTGCTTGCGGTCGATGGCTAAAGCACGACATAACTTTCCCGGACCGTTCGTTAATCCTTTATTTTGACTTTTACTAAGCTGCCCATATTCCTTCTGAAACCGATTGAGAGCCATAACCTCATGTCCCTCTACAGGTTCCAACGCTCTTATGAGTACCGCCTGTGGAACTCCCGCTTCTCTTGTAACAATATTGAAACAGTGGTACATGCCGTAAATCAAATATACATAGGAATATCCTGGCTCTCCATACATCACTTCCACTCTCTTCGTCCGTTTTCCTCCATAAGAATGTGCTGCTTTATCGATAACTCCCATATATGCCTCTGTCTCCACGATCTTGGCAGCGAGCCGCCTTCCTTCCACTTCATGGACAAGCACTTTGCCCAGAAGTTCCCTAGCCACAACTAACGAATCCCTATTGTAAAACTCTTTATCTAATTTTGCCATTTTACTATCGATGCCTTTCTATTTTTATACAAACGCGCATATGATGTAATGAAACGCGATGTGACTGTGAAAGTACTGAATAATTACATCGCGAGAAATAATCTGCGGAGGACACATGGAATTCAGGGAAAGTCGTACTTATAGAAATCTATTAAAAGCATATGAAGATGAACTGATGCTTAGTGCCAGATTCAATCTATATGGAGCTATAGCTCAGGTCGATGGTTATATCGCCATCTCAAGGCTCTATCAGACCGTAGCCGGTCAGGACTTGGAGCATGCCCGTATATGGCTTCGACAGATTAACGAAGGAGTGCTGCCCGATACAGCTACGAATCTCAGTCAATCTGCCAATGCCGAAAATGCCATTGCCGGAAACGAGTATCAGCAATTTGTAGAAGTGGCAAGAGAAGAAGGCTATGAACATATCGCTGCTTTATTTGCGGGGATAGCCAATATCGACTATTACCACGGCGCACAGTTCCAACAACAATACGACAACGTAATTACAAATCAGGTATTCTGCAAGCCCGAAGAAACCTTCTGGATCTGTATGGAATGCGGAAATATTATGTCCGGCCTGTGTGCCCCGGAAATCTGCCCTGTATGCGGTTTTCCTCAAGGCTTTTACAGACCACTCAATAGTTGTCCCTACTAAATCAACCCTTAATAAAGGTACCTTCTTCCAACTCAGCAAAGGCCCGGTCCAGTTCTTCCTTTGTGTTCATAACGATCGGGCCTCCCCATGCTATCGGCTCCTTTAGCGGACTTCCCGATAAAAGGAAAAATCTAATATTTGTTTTGGCTTCTACAAAGAATCTTCGGCCTTCACCGAACAAGACCGCTTGTCTTTCTGTGATAGTTTCCTCACTGTCCGGCGAAAACCTTCCTTCTCCCTCCACTATATAGATAAATAAGGTGGAAGTTTCCTCGCTGTCATAATGCCAGCGGCCTCCTGCCTTCACTTCCACATCCAGATAGGTAGCTTTCACATAACTTCCTTCAAATGCACCCTGAGTTCCAAGATACTCGCCTGCAATGACGTGTATCTTACTGTTCTCTTCTTCTATCACCGGAACACTCTCCGCCTTAATATCTCCATACTTAGGAGGGGTCATCTTATCCTTCGCCGGAAGATTCAACCAGAGCTGAGCACCCAACATGCGCTTGGATGCCTTAGGCATCTCCTGATGGATGATTCCTGAACCAGCCGTCATCCACTGACAATCTCCATCTTTAATAACACCTCGATTGCCAAGGCTATCTCCATGCTCCATCTCTCCCTCTATCAGGTAAGTAATCGTCTCAATTCCCCTATGAGGGTGCCATGGGAATCCTTTAATGTAATCTTCCGGATCCACGGAGTCGAAGGCATCGAACATAAGAAATGGATCGTAGTCCTGCGTATCATGATAACCAAACACCCGAACCAAACGCACCCCTGCTCCATCTGTGGCACGCATTCCTTTTGATATCTTCTTTACAGCTCTCACATTATCCATTTTTATTTCCTCCTTTTCGTATTCGAGTGGAAACGTCTGTACTTATCTTTTCTCTTCTAAGAACACCATAAAGGCATCTACCTGAGCCTTCAAAAAGGCTTCTCCATCTTTCAATTCCAGCTTCCCTTCCTCATCCACAAGCTGCCATGCATTAGGAACGGTCAAACGGGGCTGGTTCATCATTCTCATATTAATGAAACTAAGGAGAGACACAAGATAATCCTGTGCTATCGCAGTTCCTGTTATTCCCAGACCAACACCGCTAATTATAGCAGGTTTACCAGCGAGCACCTGAGGCCGGTATCACTTATAGGTCTTGAAAGCCAATCGATAAGATTCTTCAATACTCCTGGGTAAGAATGATTATATTCCGGGGTAAAAAACCATACAGCATCCGCCGCTTTTATAACTTCACGAACTCGTGCAACAGACTTCGGCGCGGGATATTCAATATCTTCGTTCATATAAGGAACATCCGTATAATCCAAAATCTCTAATTCTGCTCTTTCACCAATGATTTCTTTTGTCAGCTTGGCTAACTGTAAATTATAAGAGTTCTTTCTTAGCGAGCCAACGATCGCTACAATTTTAGGTTTATTCATCTTCCATTCACTCCAATCTTTTTATTGTAAATTAAAATAAGAACTAGATTGAAGTTCTCATTCTAAATTATATTTATTATAGCAAAGTTCAGACAAAATATCCACAAAGTTTGAACTGTCTGAACTGTTAAAATATTATACTTTGTCCGCAAGCGGACACAGTATGTTTTTTGCACACTCGCTTTGCTCGGCGCAATATTTATTAAAATATTATACTTTCCTAACATTAACTTTCTCAATTTTAGAAGTAATAAGTGCTCCTACCATTCCAATTGCCGCGCCTGTTACAAGACCGGAGATAATGAGAAATGGCAGGTAGTAAATAAGTACACTCGTCTTTAATATAATAATTGCTACTATAATCTGTCCTATATTATGTCCCATTCCACCGAGAATGCTCACTCCCGTCATGGAAAAAGCCTTCCATCTCTTTGCGAGTACCATTAATAACCAGCTCAATACTCCACCGGCAAAACTGAACATCATAGTAGACGGACTTCCGAATGTGAAGCCTACCAGAATAATTCGAATCATGGACAGCACAAAGGCCTGTTTGGCCCCCATCGTATATAAAGCTGTAATTACTACAAGATTAGCGAGCCCTATTTTAATTCCCGGTATCGGCACCGGTATCGGTATAATACTCTCTATATAACTCAAAATAAAAGCGAGTGCGATAAGCATCCCGTACATCGCCACGTTCCTAGTTTTCATATGTTCTCCTAACTATTGCGCTATAATATCGATATCCTGTTCTTCTCCATTTTGAATTGCTATCGTTACCTTGTGGGGCAGACATATGATAGATTCGTGATTGTAATGAATGGGAGCATGACGCACGCAAAGCTTATCCGGGCAGTTCGCCTCTGCCATAGACACTTTCCCATCTTTAATTTCAAGGACATTATAACGCTCATCTTCCTCACCAATAGATAAGGTAATATCTTCATTTAACGATAACGTTTCATATATTTCCCCGTCTACCGTCACTACTACTTTACCGCCCTCCTCTTTCGTAAGGAAAACGAATAACATAGCTGCCAAAGCGATAATTAATAATCCGCCGACGAGTATTACATCATTCTTTTTTAACATATTACCACCATTCTTACTTTTTCACCAATTCCTGAAATCCACTGCTATATTCCATCGTACCATCCGCATATACCCACAATGCTTCCACGCCATCAAGTTCTTCTATCAACTTGGAGCCTTCTTCATATCCCATATTGAATGCCGCTGTTGAAAGAGCATCCGCCTCACCGGAATCTCGACATATAATAGAAACGGATGCAAAGTATTCTGCCGGCATGAGCGTCACAGGATCGATAATATGATGATATGGCTTTCCATCCACCACATAATAGCGTTCATAGACACCGCTCGTTACAAGAGAGCTTTCGCTCAGATTCAAAATATAAAGATTCTTTTCTTCGCTGGATAAATCGGGATTTTGGATCCCTACACTCCATGGAACTTTATTCCCGTTTTCATCATGTTTACTCCCCAGAGTTCTTACATTCCCTCCAACAGAGATCATCCCGTC
Organism: Kineothrix sp. MB12-C1; assembly: GCF_030863805.1. NCBI lineage: Bacteria > Bacillati > Bacillota > Clostridia > Lachnospirales > Lachnospiraceae > Kineothrix > Kineothrix sp. MB12-C1. The sequence continues at coordinate 3,192,353 of NZ_CP132957.1, read as the reverse complement.
AACAAAGCCCGCTTCTTCCATAAAAAGTGCTACCTGTTCTACCGCATATCCTTTGGCGATAGCCCCCACATCCAGACGCATATTGGGGTCCTTCAAATAAACAGTAGAAGCTTCTGTATCTATGATCATATCATCGATATCGACATATTGATTTCTCTCTTTCAGCTCCTCGAAATCGGGAATCGTTGCCCTTTCCGGATTATCTAGGCCATCACTTCTATGATCATGCCAGAGGGAGAGAACGGATCCGAAAGCCACATTCACTTTTCCTTCTGTCAAGTCATACATATCTTTCGAAAACAAAAGAAGCTCGATAATCTTCTTGTCCACCTCAACCGGAGCAATCCCCGCATTATCGTTAATTGTCTTTATATTATTGACACCTTCATAATCGCTGTAAATATCGAAAAGATTATTGTATATCTCCAACTCATCATAGGCCATCTGGCTATATCTGCCAAACTCCTCTTCATTTCCGGCATAACCGACAATTATGCTAGCCGTATCAAATAACTCCAGAAACCTCGCCTCATACCGCTTTTCACTATTTATGGAACAAGCCGACATTGTTAACAATGCCATTATTCCCAAAAGAAATGCTGTTATTTTCCTTTTCAAATTATTCACCTCTGAAAACTTAAATTATAAAAAATAAAGGGTGCACTATTTCTTGAAAATAATGCACCCCCCGTAAATATATACTTACTTAATATTATTTTGCGTTTGCTGCAGCCTTTTCAACGATTGAAACGAAAGGTCCTACATGTACAGTTACAGAACTGATTAAATCAGCATCTGCTGCAAGGCCCTGATCATCAATAGCGATTCCGCTCACTTCAGATGCAGTCTTTCCAACTACATATGCGGAGAAAGCATCTGCCTGCTCATTCCATTCTTTACCGATAGTGGAAGCTGCTTTCATACCATAACCTTCACCAAGCTCCTGCTTTGTAGCTGGTGCTGATGCTAAGTCAGATGTAATTGCTCCTGTTGCATCGAAGTTTACATTACCCTGAGAAGCATCGATATAGCTGCTTGTAACTTTTCCATCAGCATCGGTTGTTACTGCTGCATATGTGGAATAAGCCTGTGCAAGACCTTCTGCATCAGCAGCTGCATCTTTAGATTTGGAAATCTCTGTTGTTACAGCAAGACCAAGCTTATCTGTGCTGCCTGCGCCTAATTCTTTTGCATTAGCTACTGCTTTTTCAATTACAGCGATAAAATCAGTTACATGAACTGTTACAGATGATGTTAAGTCAGCATCCGTAGGTACACCTTCGCTCAGTGCGATACCTTTTACTTCATCAATTGTCTTACCAATTACATATTCAGCGAAAGCATTTGCCTGCTCATTCCACTCTTTACCGATAGCGGAAGCTACTGCCATACCATAGTCAGCACCGAGATCCTGCTTGGATGCAAATGTAGTAGCAAGATCTGTTACCACCTTACCTTCTGCTGAGAAATTAATCTTAGTCTGAGCTGCATCAATGCTGCAGTCAAGGATTGTTCCGTCTGCTCCAACGAGTACCGCTGCAACTGTGGAATCTACCTGTGCCAATCCATCTTCTTCACCAGCCGGTGCTGACTTTCCAATGGATGTAATTACTGCAAGACCGGTCTTTGCTGCGTCTCCGGCTACTTCTGCTGTTTCCTCTGTTTCTACTTCTTCTTCAACAACTTCTGCTTCTTCTGTTGTTTCCTCTACTGCTTCTGTTGTTTCAGTTCCTTCCGGCTGTGCTGTTCCGCCGCCACAAGCGGTAAGTGTTCCAACTACTAAAGTTGCGCACAATAATAATGCTATTGCTTTTTTCATATTTTCCTCCTTTTGTGCCGTCTCGCGGCTCTTTTTTATTTCAACCCGGCCTTAATTGACCGAATGAATAACATAGTTTCAGATTCTATTAAGAATCACTGCCAGAAACATGGTCAAAATATCCGCCCCCATAATAAGTACGAAGTTCTTAATACTAACGCTAAAGGTGGTGGACTTCTCCTGTTTCTCTGAAAATTTATTAATATTTCTCTGTACCGGAATTATTGTTATAAGAGAAATAAGAACCACCGGAGAGAATATCTTACATATTACTAACAAAACAAGTGCCAAATAGGTCATATAATAAAGACCTGAAAAAAGGATAAGTGCTGCCTTTTTTCCGATGTAATAGGGCAAAGTATGCCTTTTTACCGCTATATCCTTCTCCAAATCACAGGTATTATTGGCTAACATAATATTAGCCGTTACTGCAAAAGGAATCATGGAGAAAAGCAACAGTTTAAGCATCGGAATGACCTGTATAGACAACGATACGGTCTCTACACTGATGGCATAACTCAAAAAGGTACCATCCGGAGAATTAATATACATCAAGATAAAAGGAATCATCGCTCCGTAGAATAGACCGGACATTATTTCTCCCAAAGGCATTCTCGAGATAGGCAAGGGGCCATAGGTATAGAATACTCCGCATAAAAAGCAAAGACCTCCAATAAAAAGAATTACCAAATCTGTCACAAAAGCGAGAGAAAGCCCGAACGCCACACTAATACCAAACAATACATAAATGATAATCAGCGACTGTTTTCTTCCGAAATTAAGCGCCTGCCCATTGCCCTTTGAGTCGATGTAATTATTAATAGCAGTAGTTGTCAGATCAAAACAGAACATCCCCGCAAAGAATAAAAAGGTCTTTCCCCACTGCATCTTTTGTCCCTGATATAGAAGAAATCCTATCGTCAGTAAAAAGGTAAGGGTACTTGTAATCTTTGTTCTGATTTCTACATAGCTCAAAAATCGTCCAAACAATGTCTTTTCCTTCCTTATGCTTCTTCCTTTATCCCAGCTGCCATACGCACGATAGAAGCGATGCGCATACGCTTTTCCCAGGTTGTGTCAAGCTTGTTGATATAACGTTCTGCCTTCTCATAATATCTATCTATTATTTGCCTCGTATATCCCAGACCGCCGGCTTCTTCCACCGCTTGATTGATATCGTCTCTGACAATGGCGTTATTAGATGCCTTCTTTCGGAATTCCGGCAATCTCTCTAAGGCATGGATTAAAGGAAGGGTAATAACTCCTTGCTCATAATCTGACTGAACAGGCTTCCTTGCTGTCTCAACGGTCTTATCGAAATCGAGGCAATCATCCTGAAGCTGGAAAATCAAACCGATGTAATTCCCAATCTTTTTGTATTTCTTCACTTCTTCCGGAGAATAGTCTCCTAACAGAGCACCGGCCAAGAAAGAGGCTTCGAAAAGAGCAGCCGTCTTCCCCGATATAATTTTTATATAATCAAATACTGTTAAATCCAAATTCTTATTATTGATATGCTGCAGTAACTCCCCAAGGCACAATCTGCTTATATAGTCAGACAGACGCATATCCAAGTATTTCTTTCCTTCAGGAATTGCAGATACCATCTTAAGCGCCAGGCTAAGCAAGTAGTCCCCGCAAATAACCGCAGTACGCTTTCCATATTTCTTCTGGAGCGTCTCCTGTCCTCTTCTTAAGTCTGCGTTGTCGATAACGTCATCGTGAACGAGCGACGCCAGATGAATGATTTCAATTGCCGCTGCAGCCTGTACGGCGCCGGGATTAATCTTCCCTTCACCGTCCCCTGCAGAGATCAGCACGGAAACTGCCCGAATCATTTTCCCCTGAGAGGCAGATAAATGAGTTAAATATTCGTTAATTATGCGGGGTGATTTGGTCAAAGCCTTATGAATCTCTTTTTTTACAAGCTCATAAGCTTCTTCATATGTTAATTTCTCCATTATTTCACCCTTATCTTTTCTAGTCATGGTACAGATATGATTTGCGAATAATCGGAAGCTTCTTCCATGCTTTCTTTAACGCCGGCATCACATAGTAATCGAGACCAATTGTTCTTCCTGCACCAATCAAAACAGCGATACCTGCAAATACCATCCAGAACGTTCCAAGATATAAACCTGTCGTACATACGAACATAAACTGTAATATTAACGACACAGCCGCTGCAGGAGTTGTAAAGAGACCGCCCATCAATGCGAGTCCAATAAGAATCTCTGCCACTACAATAAATATCTGCATCGCAAGCTGTATTCCATCGGAAGGAAGGATAAAAGTATCCACGAACCAATTCATAAGCGGTACATCCAACTTAAAAGCTAAATCAGAAAGCTTGGAAGCGGCGAGATCTGTTCCACTTACAAAAATAGTTCTGAAAAGTCCTAAAATATTAAAGTTAAAGATTACTGTGCCGGAAGAAACTGCTGCTGTAGCTGCTCCTGTGGCTGCGCTTACCGCATCTGCTGCTGCCACTGCTGCTCCTGTTGCCGCACTTACTACGTCTGCCGCTGCCGTTGCCGCGCCTGTCGCCGCACTTACTACATCTGCCGCAGCCGTTGCTGCTCCTGTGGCTGCGCTCACTGTATCTGCTGCTGCAGCTGCCGCTCCTGTCGCTGCGCTCACCGCATCCCCGGCTGCACCCGGATTGATAATACTTTGATACCAAGCATTCGCTCCACCGAAGAATCCCTGAAGCTTGGGCTCATTGAGCCAACCTTCCATAATCTTCATAATACCTTCGAATAACCATACCGCACCGAGCCAGAAACGAAGAGGAACCAGTAAAAAGCTAGGTGTTCTGTTAGAAAAATGTCCTCCCACAAAGCTTCTGCAGTCGCGGATTGTAAAAAATTCATGCTTAATATAACTGAATACTTTATTCCATCCAAGTACTTGTATAAAATAAATAACGTTGATAAAGTGCTTCGCAAACATCGCCAAGAAAGAAGGAAGGCTGAAGAAATGTCCGGGAAGGCCTACGTGCGCCGTACCGTAACGTCCGCCTACGCATACCATTACTCCGTGGAATGACGGCTTATATTCTTCCATTTCACCTTTTCCTGTCAATGCATTCACAATATTATGAGCCGCTGTATGAGAACTCTGCTCCGCATTCTCCACCATCTGGGGAACAGGCATTTCTTCTCCTTCCGGAACATAATACATATTATCACCAACTACATATACGGATTCATCCTTTGTGGAACGAAGATATTTATCTACAGGAATACGACCGCCTCTTTGCTTCTCAAGTGCATCCGCCGCCGCTGCCGTGATTTCGCAACTCTGGATTCCTGCACCCCAGATTACCGTTCCTACACTTCTTGTTTCGCTTTTTCCTTTGCAGGTGAGTTCAATTGTCGTTTCGCTGACACGGGTCACGTTCGCTTCCATGCAAAGCTCTACGCCCATTTTATTTAATCGTTTAGCAACTTTAGCTGATAACTTCTCAGGAAGATTAGGAATCGGTCTGCTTAAACCGTCCACGTTCACTAAGGTTACTTCGCTTCTGTCGATTTCAAATTTTTCACAAAGAATAGGAACATATTCCGCGAGCTCGCCAACCATTTCCACACCGGTAAAACCTGCACCAATCACATAGAAAGTGAGCAGCCTTTTACGTTCTTTGGCATCTCTTTCCTGAGCTGCCTTGCGGAATGTATTTAAAATATGGTCTTTTAGCTTAATCGCATCTTCATAAGACCAAAGCTTGAATGTTAATTCTTCTGCTCCGGGAACACCATAAAAAGTTGGTCTTGAACCGGCTGCAATTACAAGATAGTCATATTCATAGGAAGCCCCTTCACCTTTTACAATCTTGGCTTCAAAATCTACTTCCTTCACGGTATCCAACTTCACGTTGACTTTTCTGCCCGCGAATACTTTCTTTAAGCTGATCTTAATGCTATCTTCATCCACCCTGCCTGCCGCAACTTCATGAAGTTCCGTAAGCATCGTGTGAAAGGGATTCCTGTCGATAATTGTAATCTCTACATCTCCCTGTTTTTTAACTTTCTTAGCAATCTTTTTTGCTGTGAGGATACCGGCATAGCCCGCTCCTATAATCACTACTTTTTTCATCGCTTCTTCTCCTTGGGTTTCCCGTAAATCATCGTCCGGTATGCCTTTTTATTCATTATCCATGTGAGTTTACTGTCAAATTTTTAACAATTAAATTATTTGCAAAACATCTTACTTCACTGTATAATTAGCATAGCAATGCACCTCACGGAATTGCAATACATCGTACAGAATTGGTATCTTAATTCTTAGTATTACCCTTCATAGAATTGCACTACACCGCATAAAAAAGGCATTACTTATATATATTAATAGATGAGGACCTGATTCACAAGTAGGTACTTTAAAGTCCCTTAGTGTCATTTAGTATACCGTTATTTAACTAAAGATTATACGTCTTTATCTTTTGAATTTTTATTTTTTATTATACCGCATATTTCAACATTATATTTCGACATCTGAAAAGTAGAAAGGCATGAATAAATCGATGGAAACAAATGAAAAAAAACACGAAAACTGTTATATGAGGGAAACTTGCCTGAAAGACGATTTATGTCCTATGGTCTTAGCTTATAATCTGCTTTCGGGAAAGCGCAAGGTCATGATTTTATGGTTTCTAAGTAATAAAGTGCTCCGTTTTAATGAGATTTTAAAACGTATGCCCGATGTTACACAGAAAATGCTCACGAAACAGCTTAGAAGTCTGGAAGCCGATCATCTGATTACCAGACACGTATATCCTACAGTCCCACCCAAAGTGGAATACGAAATTACAGAAATTGGAAAAAAAATCATTCCGCTCTTGGAATTAATGCATCAGTTCGGCGCTTCCTATATAGAAACATTCCGCGATGAACTAAACGAACGAAAAAAAGCGGAGGATAATCCGGATATCTGCAATCACTAACGGCAATATATACCTTGTCCGCAAGCGGACACAGTATGTTTTTTGCACACTCGCTTTGCTCGGCGCAGTATAATATTATTAAAATATTATACCTTGTCCGCAAGCGGCCGAGGTATGTTTTTGCACACTCGCTTTGCTCGGCGCAGTATAATATTATTAAAATAATATACCTTGTCCGCAAGCGGCCGAGGTATGTTTTTATCCGTCCTTATACTCTGACAAGATGATCTCCGGCTTATCCGCATTCATTTCCTGTATTCTCTCCCGGTTCGTCACGCATTCAAGCAAGGCATCGATGGCCGCCATTCCCCTTAAGTGCGAATAATTCTTGTAGAAATCAAAGGTCTCCTTCTTCCCATTGGCAATCAGCGAACAGTCTGCCAGTTGAGCGATAGGAGACTGCCTGTAATCGGTAATGGCTATTACCTTAAGCCCTTTTTCCTTTGCCATTTCCACACTTTGTATCACCTGTCTGGATCTCCCCGATTGGGAAACGGCTATAATAATATCATTTTTCTCCGCAAGGTTAACCTGATTCAAGAAATACTCCGGCGCAACTCCATGGCTGCATCTCACACCCAGCCGTCCCAGGCGAAAGCCCATGTAAAGAGCAAGGGGAACTGTATTTCCCACCGCTACGATATGCGCATATCCACAATTACTTATAAAATCTACGCCTTTTTGCATCTCGGCCTCATCGATATTTTCTCCAATAGCTAACATGGTAGAACTATAATCCCGGAAAATTCGCCTCAGCACATTCCCTTCCTTTTCCAACTGCACATCATTTCTATTATTTTCTCTACCGACATCCTTGGCAAGAAGCAGGCGAAACTGGTAATATCCCTTATATCCCAAGTGAGAACACATCCTTACGACTGTAGCATCGCTGACTCCGCTCACCTTCGCCAGCTCAGAAACAGTTGTATTGACTGTTTCCTGCGGATTTTCCAGAATATAATCCGCCACCTTTCTTTCCGCAGAAAAAATCTTATCATAATTTTCTCTTACCACTTCTAATACCGGTCTGTCTAACATTCTTATTTCCCCCTTTAATGCCTGAAACAACGGATAATGTTCTTCCTATATGAAATACCTTCTACTTTACTTCCTTATCTTGACTTCCTTATCTTGCCAAAAGCATACCTTCGTTTTATCGTTCTGTCAATATAACGTGAAATTTTATTTCATACGCTTTGTACGACCTTTATTCCTTTGAATCAAGTTCTTTCTTCTACCTCTTATTTTTCATTATTGAAAGGATGCTTTCTTTCTTGTTTTTTCCCTTATTTAATACTACAATAAATAAAAGAATGATGCGAAAGGAGATTTTTTATGGCTGTAAATAAGTATATTGGACATCCTCTTCAATTATCGGGCGTGGAGGAGTATAGACTTCTTGGAGGAAAAGGAGATGGAATGCGTTTTCTCCGGGTGAGGAACGGAAAGGGAATCGATATGACCATATCGGTAGACCGGTGCTTTGATATCGCAGATCTTTATTTCGATGGCGTTCGTATGAACTATATCTCTCCCACCGGACATGTAAGTCCACAGTATTATCAGGAAGGCCGGGATGGCTTCGGATTCCTGAAATCTTTTAGTTGCGGGATGCTTACGACCTGTGGATTGCAGAATATCGCTATCCCCAATGAAGACCAAGGCAAATTTCATGGCCTCCATGGTACTATAAGCAATACTCCTGCAGAGCATGTCTATTATATAACTTCTGATGATGCCATTTCGCTCCACGCTACAATACGCGATCATATTATATTCGGTGCAAAACTCACTCTTAACCGTACGATTACCGTGGGATTGACCGATAATATTATTTCCATTGAGGACACCGTACAAAACGAAGGCTCTTGTGACGAGGCCGTTATGCTTCTTTATCATTTAAATGTGGGATATCCGCTTCTGGATGAGAATTCCAAATTAGAATCCAATTCCGCCGAAGTAATCCCCCGCGATGCCAGAGCCGCTGAAGACCTCGAAACATGGAATCAGATACTGCCGCCTACCCCAAACTTCGTAGAACAATGTTATTATCATAAGTTCAATGATACTTCTGCAAGGGTATGCCTTACCAACGAATCTATCGGAAAGGGCCTGGAACTTTCCTTTGACACTAATGTCTTCCCGGAATTTACCGAATGGAAAATGATGGGTGAATATGATTATGTCCTCGGAATCGAACCGTGCACCAATACATTGGAAGGCAGAAACAGCATCCGGGAAAAAGGAATGCTCCAATACCTCGTACCGGGAGAATCCAAAACCTACGGAGCACAACTCCGTTTATTCCGGACAAAATAAATGGGAAAGCAGGCTCTATTTATGAAACAGTCGTACAAAAAAGATAAAATGGAAAGCAATGTTGTGCGCGTTGCCAAATATATATTGGAACAAGGGATTACTTCTAAAAACGACATTGCCTCAGCTCTTAATCTCAGTATGCCCACCGCCCTCCAATGCGTAAAAGACTTAATGACTCAAGGTATCATACATGAAGTTGGCGAATATGAATCCACCGGCGGACGCAAAGCAAAGGCGCTGTCTGTTATCGAAACATTACAATATTCCGTAGGTCTTGAAATAACATCGAATCATATTTCTTTTGTCATGATCGATATGAAAGCGAATATTATCGCTTCCTTGCGGCTGCGTCTTACCTTCCATCATACGGAACACTATTATTCTTCTTTATCGAAAAAACTACTGCAATTTATTCAGGATTCCCATATTCCTGAAAATAAAGTTCTCGGCGTGGGCATTTCCATCCCAGGTATCGTTATCAGCTCCGAAAATCGTCTGGTTATCTCCCATGTGCTATCTTTAAAGGATATCGACCTGAATTCCCTCGCTAAGCACATTCCTTTTCCCGTGCGTTTTGAAAACGATGCGGTATGTGCTGCCATGGCAGAATTAAAATATTTACACCACAACGCGCTGTATCTGTCTTTAAGCAACTCCGTGGGCGGTGCTATCTTCTTAAATAACGAGCTTTATTACGGCAATCATTTTCGAAGCGGAGAATTCGGCCATATGATAATCGAACCGGAAGGTAAACAATGCTACTGCGGCAAATGCGGCTGCTCCGATGCCTATTGCTCTGCCCGAATCCTTGCGGATTACACAAAGGGTAACTTGGCGTCCTTTTTTAAAAAACTTTCAGAAGAAGATGCCGGAGCACTCTCTCTATGGAAAAATTATACGAAATATCTCACTATTATTATTTCCAATCTTCATCTCACTTTCGACTGTGATATTATCCTGGGAGGCTATGTAGGCAGTTATATCGAGCCATATATACCCCGACTATGGGATGATATGCAAGAACACCTTCTGTTCGAACAAGACGGCTGTTTTCTCCATGCATGCCGCTTCCAACAAAATGCAGCCGGCGTCGGCATTGCTATGTACTTTATCAATCAGTTTTTCTCCAAATTATAATAATTATCGCTTATATTTTTCATATACATAACCATGCCTTTCTCATAACCTGCAAACTTTGGGCTTCAGGCACAAATTTGCGTGTGAGAAATTTATTTCTCACACTATGCTCTTGACAAAACCTCTTTCTTGTTTGATAATTAAATTACTTTAGTAAAGTATTTTAATTAAGTATTTTCTCCCAAGAAAGAGGTGTTTTATGTTACAACAAGTAATGACAAACCCAGGCATCATCGAATTTCAGGAAGTTCCTGTTCCGGTGCCCGGAGATAATGATGTTCTCATTAAAATTATGAAAATCGGAATCTGCGGATCCGACATCCACGTTTATCACGGCAAGCACCCGTTTACCTCCTATCCGGTCACACAAGGACATGAAGTATCCGGAGAAGTGGCTGCTTTAGGTGCCAATGTAACTTCTTTTCAGGTCGGACAGAAAGTAACCATCCAGCCCCAGGTTGTATGCGGAAAATGCTATCCTTGTACTCATGGAAAGTATAATCTGTGCGAAGAATTAAAGGTTATGGGCTTCCAGACTACAGGTACTGCTTCCCATTATTTTGCTGTAGACGCTTCTAAGGTCACTCTTCTTCCTGAAGATATGTCCTTCGATGAAGGTGCTATGATCGAGCCCCTTGCCGTTGCCGTTCATGCAGTAAAGCAGGCAGGAGACGTGAAAGATCTCAATATTGTTGTCTTAGGGGCAGGTCCTATCGGCAACCTGGTCGCTCAGACGGCCAAAGGCTTCGGTGCCAAGAGTGTTATGATTACAGATATTAGTGAATATCGTCTGAATAAGGCGGCAGAATGCGGCGTTGACCACTGTATCAATACGAAGGACACTAACTTAGGAGAAGCTATCTTGAATGCCTTCGGACCGGATAAAGCGGATATCATTTACGATTGTGCAGGCAACAACGTCACAATGGGTCAGGCGATTCAGTACGCCCGCAAAGGAAGCACTATTATTCTCGTCGCTGTTTTTGCCGGAATGGCAACGATCGACCTCGCCGTTGCTAACGATCACGAACTCGATATTAAAAGTACAATGATGTACCGCAATGAAGATTATATAGATGCCATCCGATTGACTAACGAGAAAAAGGTTAATCTTCCTGCCCTCATTTCCAAGCATTTTGCATTTCAGGAATTTAATGACGCCTATCGTTACATAGACGCCAATCAGGAAACTACTATGAAAGTTATCATTAACGTGCAGGAATAATTTTTCCAGATAAGAATACCATATAAAAACCCCGAATCAATTCATTCATATGATTCGGGGCATTCTTACTTTAATGACTTCAAATATTCTCCATATCCTTCCTGTTCCATGCTTTCTTTCGGTATGAATCTTAAAGAAGCGCTGTTAATACAGTATCTAAGCCCTCCAAGCTCCGTCGGTCCATCTTCGAATACATGTCCAAGATGCGCATCTCCCGTTTTACTTCTTACCTCAGTTCTTATCCTTCCAAAACTCGTATCCATAACATCCTTAATAAGGCTCGCATCAATCGGTCTTGAGAAGCTGGGCCATCCGCAGCCCGACTCAAACTTATCATCCGATAAGAAAAGAGGTTCACCAGTCGTAATATCCACATAAATCCCTTCTCTGAATTCATCGAAATATTCATTATGAAAAGGCTGTTCCGTCGCACTATTTTGTGTCACTTCAAATTGAAGCTCTGTGAGGCTCTCTCTCAGTTCTTGTCCGGACTTCTTCGTATATTTCTTGCTTGTATCCACAGCTTTCTTTGCTTTTTCAAACTTATCCACCCCGATATGACAATAACCCTGAGGATTCTTATCTAAGTATTTCTGATGATAATCTTCCGCCCTGTAATAATTTTCAAGGCGCTTTACTTCAATTGCAATCTTTTGCTCATATTTTAATTGAAGTTTATCTATGGATTCACGAATAATAGCTTCATCCTCATCTTGCACAAAATAGATTCCCGTTCTATATTGAGAACCTATATCATTTCCCTGTTTATTAATGCTTACCGGATTAATGACATCATAATATAACTCTAACAGAAAAGGAAGTCCGATTACCGTGTTTTCATATACCACCTTTACCGCTTCCGCATGCCCGGTATTATAATGACATACCTCCTCATACGTCGGATTCTCCGTATTTCCATTGGCATATCCCACCTCTGTTTCCAGAATTCCATTCACACCCTGTAAATATTTCTCCGTCCCCCAGAAACAGCCTCCTGCCAGATAAATTTCTTTTCTCATAAAAGAACTCCTTTCATATCTATAAATTTATTAGGTAATTGCGAAACAGATAGGTTGTGAAAATTTCATACACAATAAATACAGATTGTGAAGAAAGATGGTATGAAAGTTTTCCATGCTCTGGTTATGCCAAACACTACGCTGAGCCAGAGAAAGAATCCTTTTCAGCAAGGGCTTCAAGGATTCTTATGTCTCCGCTCCGTGGCCTAAAATCGCTTGAAAAATCTTTCATACCATTCTTTCAGATTTAAGTTATGCTAGTTGTGTATGAAATTATAACAGTTGATGAATTTCGCAATCATCTACTGTAAATTTATTCCTACGCTATCGAATAATCTGATCCTTCCTACCATTTTAACCACTGCGAGACAAAAATATTTCTTCCATTGTGCTCTTAATTTAATAATTTGTCAATTTATTGTAGAAATATAGCAAAGCATGTGATATACTTTTTTGAAAAATATAGAGGGAGGTCTCTTCGTGGAAAGCAAAAAAATTATTCAGGTGGAAGATAAGGTACCGGTAAGTCTATTGATACCGTTGTCATTGCAACATATGTTCGCAATGTTCGGAGCATCCGTATTAGTACCCATTATCTTCCAAATCAATCCATCCGTCGTACTGTTAATGAACGGTATTGGCACATTATTATTCTTTCTTATTACCAAAGGCAAAGCACCCGCATACCTCGGTTCCAGCTTTGCTTTTCTTGCGCCGGCAGGCCTTGTTATGTCGAAATGGGGCTATCAGGAAGCACTGGGAGGCTTCATTGTAGTCGGTCTGGCGCTCTGTGCCATATCCTTTGTCGTTTATAAATTCGGCATTAAATGGATAGACATCGTTCTTCCATCTGCTGCTATGGGACCTGTTGTTGCACTTATTGGTCTGGAACTCGCCGGAACTGCCGCTTCTACCGCAGGAATCCTTCCCGGAGCAGACGGAGCTGTCGATCCAAGAAACTTTCTTATTTTTGCCGTTACTTTGGGATTTGCAGTGTTCGGTAACGTACTCTTTAGAAAATTTTTTGCTGTTATTCCTATTCTAATCGCAATTATTGCAGGGTATGTCACCGCCATTATTACCGGAGCAGTATCATCGTCCACTGTCTTAGAAGCATTGGGTACAAGCATCCTTGTTATGCCGAATTTCCAGCTTCCCCGCTTTCATCTCGAATCCATTATTATGATTCTCCCGGTTATTCTCGTAGTAACTTCCGAGCATATCGGTCATCAGATCGTAACGAGTAAGATTGTTGAAAGAGACTTGTTGAAGGACCCCGGACTTCACCGTTCTTTATTTGCAGACGGTTTCTCAACCGTTATTTCAGGATTTGTAGGAGCCGTTCCTACCACTACTTACGGCGAGAACATCGGTGTTATGGCTATGACCAAAGTATATTCCATACAGGTAATTGCAGGCGCTGCCATTCTTTCCATTATCGCTTCCTTCGTCGGACCGATTGCCGCATTGATTCAGACCATCCCCGGTCCTGTTATCGGCGGTATCTCCTTCTTGTTATACGGTATGATCGGTACCTCCGGCATTCGCATCATCGTTGACGGCAAAGTGGATTACAGCGGAAGCCGTAACTTAACGCTTACCTCAGTGGTATTCGTTGTCGGACTTTCCGGAGTTGCGCTCAGTATCTTCAACGTGACTCTTTCCGGTATGGTTCTGGCTGCTATCGTTGGTATGATTCTCTCCCTTTTATTCTACATCTTCGATAAGTTTGGCTGGACAAACGATAAGAATTAAATATTTAATGTAACAAGGTCTTTCCTATAGAATAAAAAAGCCGTCTCACAAGATGAATTCATCTTATGAGGCGGCTTTTTCAATCCTTATTCTTTTCCGTCCCAGCAATAGGTACACAATTTACATCTATCGATTCCCACTGACTCTATCATATCATCCAATCTATGATACCGCAGGGAAGTGAAATTAAGCTCTTTACTGATACGTCCTATCATTTCTTTATACTCTTCTGTTTCCGGATCAGCATAGGCACTAAGATGCGTAAATTTTCCTTCTCTTTCTAATTCCTTAATAACCCGCCTTGTAATCAAATCCATTTCCGAGGTAGAACGTGAGAAATTCAAATATTTACATCCGTATAAAAGAGGCGGACATGCCGGACGGATATGCACTTCCTTAGCGCCGCTTTGATAGAGAAATTCCGTTGTCTCTCTAAGCTGAGTACCGCGAACAATGGAATCATCGATAAGAAGAAGGCTCTTGTCCTGAATCAAATCATGTACCGGGATGAGCTTCATCTTAGCAATTAAATTGCGCTGACTCTGAATCGTCGGCGTGAAAGAACGCGGCCATGTGGGCGTATATTTAATAAAAGGTCTGGAAAAAGGCAGTCCCGACGCATTGGAGTAACCAATGGCATGAGCCGTCCCGGAATCCGGTACCCCCGCTACAATATCCGGATTGGCATCATCACGCTTTGCTAAGAGCGCACCGCAGTTATAGCGCATCCCTTCCACACTGATTCCTTCATAGGAAGAGGAGGGATAACCGTAATATACCCATAAAAAAGTACATATTTTCATATCAGTACCCGGCTCCGACAGGGTATGCATTCCCTCGGGTGTAACAATAACGATTTCACCGGGTCCTAATTCTCTTTCCTCCATATATCCGAGGTTCAGATAGGCGAAACTTTCAAAAGAGATACAGTAAGCATCTTCCTTCTTCCCGATAGAAACCGGCGTTCTTCCCAGACGGTCTCTCGCCGCATAGATTCCCTTCGGTGTCATAATCAGTATGGTCATAGAGCCATCGATGATTTCCTGCGCATATTTTATTCCCTCTACCAGATTATCCTTCTCATTGATAATCGCAGCGACTAATTCTGTCGCATTGATATCTCCACCACTCATCTCCAGGAAATGGGAATGTCCGTTTGAAAAAAGATGATTTACAATACTGTCCAGATTATTGATTTTCCCGACTGTCTCAATCGCATAGGTTCCATGGTGAGAACGCACGATTAACGGTTGAGGCTCATAATCAGAGATACAGCCGATGCCGATACAGCCGCTCATCTCATTGACATCTTTATCGAATTTCGTACGAAATGGTGCATTTTCGATGTTGTGGATTGAACGATCAAATCCTTTTTTGCCATATACCGCCATACCGGCGCGTCTTGTTCCCAAATGTGAATGATAATCCGTTCCAAAAAATAAATCGAACATGCAATCATTTTTCGACGCTACTCCAAAAAATCCACCCATAAACTCTCTCCCTATCATTTTTAAATATATTTCCGTATGAAAAGCGTATCTTTAAAACTTTCCAGCTTTAAAAATACGCCTTGCGGTATAATATTATACATTAATCTGAGCTGTGATACCGAGCAGCTCTTTATTCTCCTCTATAATGGGACCGATTACATCTTTTAAGAAGGCTTCTGTCTGCTCTGCGGAACGTCCTACATACTTGGACGGGTCCATCGTCTTTTGCAAGTCCTCAATCGTCATATTGAATGCCGGATCGGCCGCAATTAGTTCGAGCAGATTGTTGTCCTTACCCTCTTCTTTCACGTTTCTCCCCGCTTCCATGGAAAGTGTGCGGATTCTTTCATGCAATTCCTGTCTGTCTCCGCCTGCCTTCACGGCATCCATCATAATATTTTCCGTTGCCATAAAGGGAAGCTCGCTCATTAACCTTTTCTCAATTACCTTCGGATATACGACTAGTCCATCTACCACGTTCAGGCACAGATCCAGAATTCCGTCTATCGCAAGGAAGCCTTCCGGTATGGAAAGTCTCTTATTCGCGGAATCGTCCAGCGTCCGTTCGAACCATTGCGTCGCAGAAGTGATAGCCGGATTAAGCGCATCAATCATTACGTATCTGGCAAGAGAAGCGATTCTCTCACTCCTCATCGGATTCCTTTTATAAGCCATGGCTGAAGAGCCAATCTGTCCCTTTTCAAAAGGCTCTTCTATTTCTTTCAAGTTCTGTAACAGACGGATGTCATTGGACATCTTATGAGCACTTGCTGCAATACCTGAAAGCACGTTCAATACTCTCGTATCCACTTTTCTGGAATAAGTCTGTCCCGATACGGGATAACATTCTTCAAAGCCCATTTTCTTCGCAATCATCGGGTCTATCCGATCGATCGTCTCTTGATTGCCGTCGAATAGTTCAAGAAAGGAAGCCTGTGTCCCTGTAGTTCCCTTGGAACCAAGCAACTTCATATGCGAAATCACGTGCTCCAAGTCCTCTAAGTCCAGGCAGAATTCCTGCAACCAAAGGCTTGCTCTTTTCCCTACAGTAGTCGGCTGTGCCGGCTGAAAATGAGTGAATGCGAGGGTAGGCAGGGATTTATATTGATCTGCGAAGTCCGCAAGCTCTTTCATCACGTTTATCAGTTTCTTTTTTACCAGCTTAAGTGCCTGTGTCATAACGATAATATCCGTATTATCTCCCACATAACAAGAGGTCGCTCCCAGGTGGATAATGCCTTTTGCTTTGGGGCACTGTATACCATAGGCATAGACGTGGCTCATAACATCATGGCGCACTTCTTTTTCCCTCTCTCTAGCTACTTCATAATTGATATCCTCTGCGTGAGCTTTCAGCTCATCGATTTGTTCCTGAGAGATATTAAGCCCCAGCTCTTTTTCCGTCTCAGCAAGTGCTATCCACAGCTTTCTCCATGTCCTGAACTTCATGTCGGGAGAGAAAATGTACTGCATCTCCTTACTCGCATAGCGCTCCGAAAGAGGGCTTTGATACCTGTCTGTACTCATACCGTTTCTCCTTTTTCCCTGCACTTTCTCAAGTGCTTTCCATTCTTTTTGTCTTATAATCCCAAACGTTTGAATACTTCGTTATAGGCTTCCTCTACATTGCCCATATCTCTGCGGAAACGGTCTTTATCCAACTTCTCATTGGTGCGAACATCCCAAAGCCTGCATGTATCCGGAGATGTTTCATCTGCAAGAATAATCTGGTCGTGAAAACGTCCGAATTCTATCTTAAAGTCGATTAATTTAATGCCTGCCTGTAAGAAATATGCTTTCAGCACCTCATTCACTTTGAATGCGTACTTTTCTATAATCGCGATTTCTTCCCATGTAGCCAGCTCCATCGCCACAGCGAAGTGGCTGTTAATTAAGGGATCTCCCAAATCATCATTTTTATAGCTGAATTCAATGGTAGGCTCTTTGAACGGAGTGCCTTCGGGAACACCAAGTCTCTTAGAGAAGCTTCCTGCCGCTACATTACGGATAATCACCTCTAAAGGTACGATTTCCACCTTTTTCACCGCTGTTTCTCTATCGCTTAATTCCTCCACAAGATGTGTCGGAACGCCTTCTTGTTCCAGAATCTTGAACACATGATTCGTCATTTTGTTATTGATAACGCCTTTTCCTACAATCGTACCCTTCTTCTCGCCGTTAAAAGCGGTCGCATCGTCTTTATAATCTACGATTACGATATCCGGGTCATCGGTTGCATATACTTTCTTTGCCTTTCCTTCATAAAGCTGTTCCAGTTTTTTCATCTTTTCCTCCGTTCTGCCCTTAGGCATAAAGAATTAACTCTGTAGTTATACCTTGTCCGCAAGCGGCCATGGTATATTTTTTGCACACTCGCTTTGCTCGGCGCAGTATAATATTGTTAACATATTATATCACAATACAAAATCACACCATGAAGTATATACTACCTGATTTTATAAATCAATACTGCCCTTCCCTCGAACCTTAATTTTTTCCATTGTGCTGAAAAAAGAAGGTTTATGAAGTGAATTTTCCGATAAATTCCCTAACACGTTCGTTCGGAGTACCAAAGAGTTCTTCCGGTGTCCCCTCCTGCTGTATCACTCCTTGCTCCATGAAGATAATCCGGTCGGACAGTTCCTTGGCAAATTGCATCTCATGAGTAACGATAATCATCGTCATATGCTCCTTCGCCAACTGCTTAATTACCTTAAGCACCTCTCCGGTAAGCTCCGGATCAAGCGCGGAGGTTGGCTCATCGAAAAACAGGATTTTCGGTTGCAGAGCAAGTGCACGTGCAATCGAAACACGCTGTTGCTGCCCGCCGGAAAGCTGATATGGATAAGCATCTCTCTTTTCTTCCAGTCCCAATTGTCTGAGCAGCTTCACCGCACGTTCTTCCGCTTCCTTTTTAGATATCTTGTCTACACTCATGGGTGCATCCGTAATATTTTTCATCACGTTATAATGGGGAAATAGGTTGAAGTTCTGAAATACGAGTCCAAATTTCTTATGGATTTCCTTTAACTTCTGTTTCCCCGCATAAATACATCTTCCGCTCTCTTCCCATGCTGCACTTTCTCCCATATATTTCAGTTCGCCGCCATCCATCTTCTCAAGCATGGTAGCACATCGGAGTAAGGTGGATTTCCCTGAACCCGAGGGCCCAATGATGGAGACCACCTCCCCTTCTTTCACGGACAGAGATATATCCTTCAGCACCTCCATACCGTCGAAGCCTTTTTTCATATGATTAATTTCCAGCAGATTCATCTTTCACCTCACTCCTTATCTGTAATAATTCATCTTTTTCTCCAAATACTCCATAAAACCAGCTACGGCAAAGTTAAATATGTAATAGAAAACACCCGCCACCATCAACGGCATAATACTCGTTTCCTTCGCCGCAATCTGCTTCGCAATCGTGAACATCTCCGTTTCTGCAAGAACAAATGCAAGAGACGTATCCTTAACGAGAGTTATCGTTTCATTCGTAACCGGAGGCAGTATCCGTTTCATCACCTGCGGAAGTATGATTTTGAAAAATGTCTGGGTTCGCGTATAACCCAGTACCTTCGCCGCCTCGTATTGCCCTACCGGCATCGATTCAATGCCGGAACGATAAATTTCTGCGAAATAAGCCGCATAATTTAATACGAAGGCGATGATCACCGCCATAAACCGATATCCGGAACTTATCTTGATTCCAAAAACATAAAAAGGAGCGAAATATACAACAATTAATTGTAACATTAAGGGAGTACCGCGCATAATTGATATGTAAAATTTACTGATAATTCTTAACGGCTTATATTTCGTCATCCGGCCAAAGGAAAGTATCAGACCGAGCGGCAGCGAGAATAACAGCGTCAGAAAAAAGATTTCTACAGTAATTCCCATCCCTTTCAAAAGTTGTGATAATATCGTTGCTAAACTCATACCGTGCCTCCTACATTTCCTATATTAGATAATATCTATAAAAACTGAAAACCGCTGCCCATTCGATTGTTTTGCAGCGGTATTTCAGTTCTTAGTTATAAGTTTTTAATTCATTACTTTCCGATACATACACTTTCGCTCAATCCGAAATCGGAATATTTCTCAGCAATCTGCATAAAAGTTCCGTCATCTGCCATTTCAAGCAAAGTCTTTTCCACTTGGTCTTTCAATTCGTCATTTCCTAACTTAAATCCGATGCCATACTGCTCTGACGCCAAGCGCTCATCGAGAAGTACAAAACCTTCCCCTCTCGATTGTATCTGATAATTAGCAACTCCGATATCGATAGCAAGAGCATCGATAGCATTCTGCTCCAAATCCATAAATGCCACATTATAGTCCCCATACTGCTGCAAGTTGGCAAATGTATCGGCTAAATCAGAGGCATCTCCCATCAAAGCCGCAAGAGCGGAGGAGTCTTTCTGTACGCCCACTGCTTTCCCTGCAAGATCTGCAAAGGAGCTAATGCCGGAATCTGTAGCAACTACGAATACCTGACTATTATCCACATAAGGTACGCTCCATGTATATGCGTCCTCTCTGCCTTGTATTGTAAAGCCGTTCCAAATGCAGTCGATGGAACCGGAGGATAATTCCATATCCTTGGAATCCCAATCGATCGGCTGCGCCACGAAAGTCCAACCGTTACGTTCGCATACTTCCTTCGCCAAATCCAAATCAAAACCTATGTATTCTCCCTTTTCATCCATATAACCGTAGGGAGGAAATTCTGCATCAAATCCCACTGTAAATGTTTTCTCTTCACTGCTGCCACATGCTGTAAGCACACCTGCCGCCATCACCGCTACACATAATAACGCTATCAACTTTTTCATGTTGCTCTCTCCTCTTTTCTTTTTATAAAGAATGTGCGTGTCTTTCCGTTGCTTTACCATAGTCACGCTTCATCTCGCTAAATCATTAGCACGCTGTCATCGTAACACGCCGTGCTTTCACTGTCAAGAGCAAACCATGTATAGTGTTACTATTCGGTTACTGTTCACAGCCACTATACCGCGAAGTCAAAATCGCGATGCCAAATGCTTTATCTTGGCATTTTATACGATTTTACGAGTGCTTCAGGCGCAAAAATGCAGTTGAACTGCATTTTGTGTGCATTCTGTTGCTGGGTACAGCGAAGCTGTGAATAGTAACACTATTCGGCCTACGGCCTCCTGGCAACAATTCATGCGCAGACCTGCCAAGTAGCTACTCTTGCTGCATTTCCGTCTCATATCTACTTACCATATCTGTGATTTCCTTGGCATACTGCGGATAGCTATCTACCATATCTTTAATCGCATTTCTTGCCCCTGTAATAATTACTTCCCTATTATAATCAATACGGCGTCGTAAGGACTGTCTGCGGATAATGAGATTATGTCTGATTTCCACCATCTCTTTATTATCCAGAATCGCTGCCGTCTGATGCAGCCAGACGAGAGGATCCTTGATCTGATAACATTTTAAAATACTAAGCAGCTCCTGTTGGCACTCATCCAATTCGAGTTCTGCCCTCCGGTAGCTTCTTCTCTCTTCTTTTTCCACCTTATATTTTTCCCAGAGACCACTCATCTCCTTCGCGCTGGATACTTGATATTTCAAATAAAGATAATCCAATAGATTGGTATTATTCACATAACGGATCTTTACTCTATTTTGGAGAAGAATAATCCGATTAATACCAGCTTCCACCCCTTTCAACTCCCTGCGCGCTTCTGTATGGCGTAAATAGAGCAACGTAATCACGAGGGCCGCAAGTCCTGCCGTCACCAGGAATCCTAACTGGGTATTCATCCTCATACCATATTGAAGGATGAGCAGTGTAATAAAACATACAACAAAAGCAACTCCGCAAATAATAACCATCCCCTTGGAATCGGCAATCACCGCCTTTAATTCTTCCTTGCGGTACTGATATGCATGCTTTTCACCTTCTAATCGAGACAAATCCTGACGAATACGGTTCTGATCCGCCTCCGCAGCATTCAGCTTACGGCAAGCATCTTCCGCTTCTTCCTCCATCCGTTCCATCTGATGGAACTTTTCATCGCTCATCCGATTTTTCTTCTGCAAATAAGAACCTCTTTGGCTCTCCAACTTATCTATTTTCTCCGCACTCGCTTTAAGCTCCTGCATCTCTTCTTCCGGAAGCGCTTCAATTTCCTCCATATCCTTCAGATAGGAGGTTACCGTGCTGTATTCCAGATTCAGACGTTCGAGCTCTTGAGCTGCTTCCGATATTTGCCCCAAAAATCCCTTGATATACTCTTCTCTCTGTTCACTATCATGAACTTGAAGAGATTTTCTATCGTACTCGATTTCCATCCAGTTCTCATCTTCATAATCGATCGGAAAAACTTCCCTTTTTGCTTTCCATTCTGCAAACTTCTGAAATAATCTGTTATTTTTAATCAGTCCCATGATTCTCCTTCGTTATTCCAAAGCGTAACTGTTCGATCCCCTCTCAGTTACTCCAAAACATCTTCTCTGTACCGCTCCTTCAGCGTACCGACGATGCTCTCTATCTGTGTGCAATAGGATACCATATCCTTTTCTTCCTTATATACCCTTAACCCGGCCAACACCCTACTCTCATCCGTATCGTCAAACTGACGGTTTATTTCTTCAAACTGCTTTTCCACCTTTAACGATATTTCATAGTCTTGTGTGCTCCTCGCAATAAAATCCACATATTCCGTTTCGCTCATTCTCATACGGCTTGACGCAAGATATCCGATATAAGATTCCTCAGTCCCATCACAGTCAAAAGCCAGTTTAAAGCTTTCTGCCGCCTCTGCAAACCGAAAAATGCGAGCATACGCAGTTCCTTTGTTATGGTATATCTTTGCTCTTAATACCGTTTCCGATTCCGGGAGCTCCTCCAAGAGCGCATCATAACTTCTAAGAGACAATACATATTTCCCATTCTCTGCAAAATAATCCGCTCTTACCTTCTTTTTCTCATATATGCTAAGGTTCGTACCGTTTTGCAGGCCTAACTTAACCTGCTCTGCCTCTTCCCTTCCGGCATAGCCGACATAGTCTAAAATAGCTCCTACGAAATCGCTAATCCGGCATTCCTCTTTTAACAGTGTTCTAAGCTCTTCCGCGAGTTCCTTTAACTCACATTCCTGTTCCAGCCAATCCGCCAGTCTGCTATCCATGATTTCTCTATCTACCAAATAAACATTCTGCATCAGGCAGTAACACAATTCCTCTGCAGAATATACATTATGATATGACTTTTCCACAAAGTACGGCGTTTTGGCATATTTTCCGACGCACAATAATACTTTCCCCAATGTATCTCTCCTTTATTAAATATCGAATGTCTTCGTCCATTCACTCCCTGAAGCCGGGAATAGTTCCCCGAATCCCATATCTTTCACATGGATGCTAAGCTGACTCTCCGAAGTCATCCCCATCGTAATACGGAGTCTTGTCGTCCTCCTTGGCCGGTCTTCTATCCCTTGAAGCTCCATATGGATTTCTCTCGCTTCCTTTCCATTTAAAGGTGTAAGAAAAATGGATATCTCATTCCCTTCCTCCAATATTACATCGTATTCTTTCTTCGCCTCGAACCAATTTACCCCGGCATCCATAGCGGCGAAGTAGGAGTCCAATCCCCTTCGCAGCACTCTCATACCTACGTTCGCCTTCAGCTTATCGGAACCGAGGAAGGCATATTCCTTTCCTTCGCTGCCAATCCCCAGTTTCTCCTTTATGCCATAACAAGCGCCTTTACTATAAAGATTATTCCCTTTGAAGACCCGGCGCCCCATACAAAGATACTTTAACGATTCTAACGTCCACTCCTCTCTGTATCCATCTCCGATTAAATAGATACAAGAAATCACTTTCTCTCTGCACTGTTCTTTGGCAATGTCCAGAAAAAGCATATCCAGTCTCGCCTTCATATCCTCATCCATATCCGCTGTACTTTCTATATCCGCCCTCGCCATCTCAGGATATTCGCTGATATCCATATACATAACAACCGGTGTAGTCTTGCGATTGCTATTAAGGGCATATATCTTCATACGACGGTTATCATAATCACATAAAAGGACTTCATGCGTCCATAATTCCCTCGGCTGGTACAAGGTATAATAATAGAAGCTTTCCGCATGACTTTGGAAGAAAATCTTGTCCGTTTTCAAATAAAGATTCGCCGCCACCTGCAGGAAGATTTCCACCGTCCGCTGATCCAAATCATCCACGGTAAACATCACCCCTTCCAGATAATCCGGGGATACAACTATATTTAGCATGGACATGCTTCTTCTAATAAACAACGTCAGCAATGCTACCGCGTCAAAGCTCTCTCCACCCACATCGACAGTCTCATCTTTTCTGGCAAGAGTGAGGAGATTTCTTACGGGTATCCCTTCTCCTGCTTCGGCCGCCTTCAAAGCTTCCTTACCATAGAACCACTGATTCACTCCGTGTTTTTTACATAATAGTGCCGGAATATTATACTGTTCACTTCCTGTGACCTGAGCGAGAGTCTCCGGTTCTCTGTCATCTAAGGTACAGTAACTGATCTGTGCATAATCATCGCTCACATCATAGCCTACCACAATCTTCCCGCTGTTTCTTTTCGTAATCCCCTCTTTTTTCTCCAAAAGCATATCTGTTTCAACCCCTGTAAAGCCTTTCTATCGGCGCAGACCAAATAGTTGCAAAGCCATATATTCCTTCCTATAATACTCCTCTAACAGACTGTCCACAGTATGATAATCCTGTAGGGTCCTGGCAATTACGATATCGTTAAGCAAGCCGAACTTATCTTCCTCTTCCCCTTGTAAAATATCGCTCTTACTAATCGAAGTACGCTGCGTAAGCCGCTCTTCGCCGTCCCCTTCTTCTGTAATATAATATTGCAGCTTTTCTCCGAAAAATAAGACAAAAGCTTTCACACATATACCACCGTACATGTCCCGCATTTCTTCTCTCCGGTATTCCTTTTCCGTAAGATCTCCTCTTTCCAGCATATAATGAATTACCGCTTTATGACCTGCCCGGACCTTGTACTCTATCATCGTCTTATCCGCAAACTGCTGCATAATCAGCATTTCCTTCGTATATTCCCGAAAAAAAGGAAAATAAATGTTCTCCTCCAACATATCGCCTAAAAATTTTTTTATAACAGCACTTATCTTCGAGACATTTCTACTCTTTCGTCCGTCCACGGCATAATATTTCAAAAATGCGAGCTTACAAACTTTATGTAACTCTTCCCCTCTGTCGTAAACACGAACGATATCGGTAAAAATAAATTCATCCACTTCTTTATCCCTGACAAAATAATTGTAAGCACAGTAAAAAAGAAAAGCACTTTCCACCGGCATTCTGGCCCCACCGGATACATATGCCTTGAAAATATCCATCCTGTCCGCGACATATGCACCTGAAAAAAGCATCTGCACAAGAATCCTCTCACATAACGGATAAGTTTCCGCCTCAAAGGCTGTAGCTGCCTTCCATACCTCCAGCATCCGTTTCATAGCATCGCTATAAAAATGCACAAGATAAGTGAGTAGATTGCCATCATATTTCCCCTTACTGAATGCATAATAAACGGCAAATGTCATCCCTTCTTCTTCCATAAGACCATCCCTTGCGATAAGGCGGCTGCACAGCCGGACAATTGTTTTAATCTCAACTCCATCCACTCCAAAGCTTCTTATCCAAGCAAATGCCCTGTCATACATCCCACGGACAACCATAATCCGAAGAATTTCTCCACGCGCCTTCTTATTCATATCATCCGTCGTAAGTTCCTCCAAATAACTATCCAGCATATGCATATCATCCTCTTCATAATAATGATGCACTAATAGCAATCTGAGCTCACTCTTCATCCGATCATCGATATTCTCCTCGGAGGCTAAATAACGAAGCCTTTTCTCATTATCCTTCGTAATTTTAATACCGGTTCCGTTTCCTTCGCATATATGAATGGCAAGACCCATGTGTTCCTGCACATAGGGCGTAATGAGAGGAAGCAGCCCATCGGGTGACATCATCTGCTTTATCTGAAAAGGTATGCTCTTACAATAACGGTTTCCTTCTCCGTCCTCCAATAAGATAGTATAATCCCTGCCATATAAGGGAACCCACGCGGTTTTATCATTCACCGGATAGCAGTATTCCGTCTTATGAATGGAATAACGAACAATCACATGACGAATATCTCTACTCTCTATTGTGAACTGATGAACAAAAAGAAGCTTCGCCAGCTCTTTTGCAATGTCCGCTTTCACCATTCTGGCTGAAATGGTATTCTTATATAAATATGCCAAATCCTCATTGATCCGCCCATTGCGAATCTGGTCGAGGACAAATCTCTCAATCCGCTCACAGTAGCTGATATAAAGCTCCGGCTGCTCCTGTCTGCGCTTATAAATATAAGCATATAAAAAAGCATTTTTCCTATAATCCAACTCACTTTGATAAGAGAAATACATAAGGATTATTTTAGGGAGTGTCTCATCATAATCCTTCGGTAAAGACATCATGTAATGCTCGTACAACTTTGTAATACGCAGTTCCTGTTCCACACCGAGACGATACCATTTAAAGTAGGAATGTGCGGTCTTACCTCCCTTAATCAGAAGCGTACAAATGACCTGCAGCGTTTCTTTATCGGGATATTTCTCATAACATGTACTTAGAATATAGAAGACAGTCCTCGAATATATCTTCAATTTAAGGGCTAAATAACGTACCTGTATCATTAAATCCTGCGACAATACTCCTCTTTTAGCCGCATAATTCAATACCTGTATCTCAAAATCCCCAAGCTTCATCAAAAGAGTCGGATTGCGCTCGATCAAATGCCAGGCCTCTACATATAATACCGGGCTTCTTGCTCCTCTATGATATTGATCCTCCAACATCACAAAGCGTCTGGACGGGCTTTTCTCATATTCCTCGGACAGATACAGCATAAGCCATGCAATCCGCCAATTATTCCTATTGCCGTAAAATATCCGTTCCACCCGCTGCGATACCTGATCCACATAGGCTGCCTCCTTAGCATTCAGTGTAGTCAGATATAAATAATAACAATAAATTTCTGGCGGACATTCCGCTTCATCTATCATAGATTTGATTCTCTCCAACTGCCATTCCGCTTCATTGAAGCGTTCCTGAGTAATCAAGAGTTGTATGCGAAAGAGACTTGTCTGCAAATCCTTCTCATCCAAAGATGCCAATCGGTCCACCAAGTCCTCCGTCTCTTTTATCCATGTGCGCGAGTTGATCCGTTTCATGCGAAACGCATCATAGCGGTACATCAACTGCAGTAAAATGTTTTTCTTTTCTCTACGCAGTCCGAGGGTTCTCTTCTGCTCTGTATTGTGAATTACCGTGACCGGCACTTCTATGCTCGTATGCGAATTGAAAATATGTATTCTCCCGTAATTACGTCCTGCATGCAATTTCTCACTATCGATATAATAATTCAACCGGAAAGAATTACCTAAGAAATCGTCATCCGATATACGCTCCTTCTCTGCTCTTAGGAATTCGCCTTCCGACTCTATGCGAAGCGAAGTATATCCCCATCCGTTCCTTACAAGCGTCAAGCTGTGCTCTGCCACATCATAAGGATCCTCGATACAGACCTCTGTCGCCTCAGGAATATATTCAACCCCTTGTTTTTTATTGATTTCAAGGAGGAATTCTTCCATATTCTGAGGGTTCCCGTATACTGCCGAAAGCCCTTTATACGCACCGTAATACTGCCTGTCATTTCCATTTATAAATATATTCTCAAACTCCTTCGAGTAAAATACCGTTACCGCCTCTTCCCAATTCGCCTTAGCCAGGTTGGCAAAATGGAACATATTCTTAATTTCCCCCATGCTGGAAGAAACTATGCTTCTTGTAACTTCTACACGGTAAGGAAGCTCGTACTCACCATAATTAGATATAATGGAGAACTGCCCTTCCAGCACATCTCCCTCTTCCATTCCTTCGGAGGAAAAGCGGTATATAATCTCTTCTTTCTTACCTATAAATTCTTTCTGAAAACATTCCATTCTAAATTCGGAGGAATAGATATATCCCTCCGCAAAACCATCTTCCGGTCCCGTTATGATAAAAGACCCTTGCAGCGTTTCCCCTTTTTGTAAGAAAAGCTCCAGACCTAACGATGAAAATTCTAAGACGCCCTCCTGTATTTCCCAAGCTTCCCTCGCCTTCTCATAGTTAAACCTGCCCTCCAATAAATCATCCATTACTTTTCTCAAATGACTTCACCCCATGCCGTATTTCCATTTTTAAATTATACTTTGTCCACAAGCGGCCATAGTATGTTTTTTGCACACTCGCTTTGCTCGGCGCGGTATAATATGATTAAATATTATACCATTAAGCATCCTTTTTTAGCAACTGCACTAAATATCAATTTAAGTGTTGACAAATAGAAACTTTTGCCCTATTGTATTAATTAAGTAATACAGTAGTACAAATGAATATAGCAAATCTCGAAGAAAGGAAGGAACTCATGGCGTGGAATTTAGATGCGGATAAACCTATTTATACACAGCTTGTCGAAATTATACAGACACAGATTATCTCCGGACGCTATCAACCCGGCGACAGGCTTCCAAGCGTCAGAGAATTAGCGGCGGAAGCGAGTGTCAATCCCAATACAATGCAGAAGGCCTTTGTAGAATTAGAACGAAATGGCTTAATCGTAACTCAGAGAACGAGCGGACGAACGGTAACGGAGGATATCGAATTGATTAATCAGACGCAGGGCTACTTGGCCGAAGAATATATCAAGAACTTTTTTCAAGTTATGAAGGATATCGGATATTCAAGACAAGAGATTATAACGCTTATTGAAAAAGCAGCACAAGGGGAGGAATAATTATGGAAACTTTAGCTGAAATCAGAGGCTTGACTAAGGCCTATGGTAAAACGCTCGGTGTGAATAATATGAGCCTCGTCATACCAAGAGGGAAGATAATAGGGCTTCTGGGACCTAACGGGAGCGGTAAGACTACTCTTATTAAGATGATGAATGGACTGTTGACACCGACCGCAGGAAGTATATCAATTAACGGATATGCTCCCGGTATCGAAACGAAGGCTATCATCGCCTATCTGCCGGAAAGGACTTATCTTCAAGAGAATATGAGAGTATGCGATATCGTAGAGTATTTCTCAGATTTCTATGCGGATTTCAATCGGGATACCGCATTTAATATGCTGCATTCCCTGAACATCTCATTTACTGCAAGATTAAAAACGTTATCGAAGGGAACAAAGGAGAAAGTACAGCTTATCCTCGTTATGAGCCGAAATGCTGATCTATATATTCTGGATGAGCCGATTGCCGGTGTTGACCCTGCAGCCAGAGACTATATTTTAAAAACAATTATAAGCAATTACAATGAGAATGCCAGCATTTTACTATCCACCCATCTAATCTCGGATATCGAAAACGTTCTGGATGAAGTCATCCTCATACGAGACGGTCAGGTACTGTCACATATGAGCGTAGATCAGATCAGAGAACAATACGGGCGTTCCGTAGATGCTTATTTCAGGGAGGTGTTTGCATGCTAGGAAAATTATTCAAATACGACTGGAAATCCTTCTGGAAAGTTCCTGCCGCCATTAATATCTTTCTTCTTATTATAACTGCAATCGGAGCAATTTCTATGGCATCTCCTTTATGGAAATTGGATTATGACCTTATAAATGTGCTCCTCGTTCTCTCCATTTTATTTTACTATCTCGCTCTTTTCGCAGGCTCTATTGCAATTTTTGTTTATATTGCAGTTCGTTATTATAAGAATGTCTATAGCGATGAAGGGTATTTGACCAACACACTTCCTGTCACCCCGCGGGAAATTATTTTATCAAAGATGTTTGTGGGTGCTATATGGACTATCATTACAAGCGTTGTGATTTTTTTCAGCGTCATTATCCTTTTAATTTGCGCTGCTATGAGCTTTGGAGATGCTGCCGAATGGGCAGAAATCTATCAAGTCTTCCGTACTCAGGTTCTTCCTTTCTTCAGAAATGAGCTTGGTATGAGTATCGGTATATTTCTGTTATTGACTATCGTATCTATGATTGTCGGTACCTTTCTTTCCATCCTTATGCTATATTCATCCGTTTCTCTCGGACAGCTTTTTACCAAGCATAAGGTTGCCGGCGCAGTGGTTTGGTATATTGCACAGTATACAATTTTACAATTTGGTACCTCTATCATTATGAACATCCCACTAATCGGAGTCTTCTCCAGCACGAATGTGGATGTGTTCTTCCCTGATGGAACATTCGGAACTTTCATTAAGGCTGTTCTTGGCAGTTCTATCGTTCTCTCCGCAATTGTCAGCGTCGCCCTATTCTTTATCACAGAATATATGCTGAAAAAGAAATTGAATCTGGAGTAAAATAAATAAAGGATATTTAGCCGGTACATCGGTTAAATATCCTTTACTTTATTATCGTAGAATTTAACATAGCCGCACTCTAACTTTGTTTTTTTGCTTCCATAGCTTCTATTAATACGACAGCAAAACAAGCAATGGTACCAGCTGCCATTAATGTCCTGTCGATGTTCTTCTCCACCTTTTTTTGTCGGGCTATAACTGCTTTCTTATGGATTTTTTGTTTTGCATTCCATATTTTCTGCTGCTTTTTTATCACCTGATTTAGGCTTTTATCCAGACTATTTATCCACATTACTTTTCCTTTATTTCTTTTCATCTTAATGATCATGCCTTTCCTATAGCCTGCAAACTTTTGCCCCATGATACCTACGGATTGAACAACAATCCATCTATAGGCACAATACCATAGGGCACTGTTTCATGTCAAGTTACTGTTCAGACTGTGTCATGCACTTCGCTGCACGGTATCGGAGTCATTAAAATATCGGCTGCCGGATAGAAATACATTGCCATAATTCACAAGAATCAAGAAAAAGGCATATAATGTGATAAACAAATGTACAGAGGTTTTTATGCCTGTAAATATTCTTCATTCAGCACAGATGGGGGTTGACAGTTCGTATGCCGGAGGATTGAAAATCAGTGTGACATCCATACTGGGTCCGGTTCCGATAAGGGATGCTACGGTTTCAATTTCATATACAGGAGCAGAAAATGCTACTATAGAGAGATTGAATACAAATGAGTCCGGACAAACCGAAGAAATAGAATTACCAGCTCCACCACTGGAATATAGCTTGGAGCCGGAAAGCAGTCGCCCTTATTCCGAGTATAATATCCAGGTGGAAGCTCCAGGATACGAACCCATCTTAATATCAGGAACACAAATACTTCCCGATACATTGGCTCTGCAGCCAATTGAGATGGTTCCTTTGGAAGGAGAACCTGAAGAAGTGATCGTCATTCCTGATCATACTTTATACGGGGATTATCCACCCAAAATACCCGAAGATGAAATCAAACCAATGGATGAAACGGGAGAAATTGTACTTAGCAGAGTGGTGATCCCCGAATTCATTGTCGTACACGATGGAGTGCCTTCTGATGCCTCGGCTCCTAACTACTATGTCCGCTACAAAGACTATATTAAGAATGTGGCTTCCTCCGAAGTCTATGCCACATGGCCTGAGAGTTCGCTCTATGCGAATATTCTGGCAATTATGTCGGTAACACTTAACAGAGTTTATACCGAATGGTATCGGAATCAAGGTTATAACTTTACGATTACCTCTTCCACCGCTTACGATCAGAAATGGATGAAGGGAAGAAATATCTTCGAGAATATCGACTATCTCGTGGACAACGTATTTGCGAATTATTTATCACGTCCTGGCGTTAGACAGCCGATTTTCACTTCATTTTGTGATGGCACCAGAGTACAATGCGCAGGCTTGAGTCAATGGGGTTCCAAATATCTTGGAGACGAAGGGTATTCTGCAATTGAAATAATCCGTAACTATTTCGGCAACGATATGTATATCAATACGGCAGAAAGCATCGCGGGTGTTCCCTCCTCATGGCCGGGATATAATCTGACAGTAGGCTCCAGCGGTGAAAGTGTGCTACAAATTCAACAGCAACTGAATCGCATCGCACAAAATTATCCCGCGCTTCCAACAGTGGCTACTGATGGAATCTATGGTCCTGAGACGGCAGATGCGGTACGAATCTTCCAGGGAATTTTCAATATACCTCCATCGGGCATCGTCGATTATCCGACATGGTATCAGATATCAAATATTTATGTAGGTGTAACACGAATGGCAGAATTATCATAAAACAGTGTGTTGTGCCTATAGTCTGTTCCATATCTCATAATTATTAAGAGGGCGTAGGCGATTTTCTACTTACGCCCTCTTAGCTGCCATAGAGCAAAGACAGAAATAATTTCGATAAGATTTGCTCAATTTTTTCATAGGCTTTGACTTAATATTTCTTGTTGAGATACTTAAATATGAGTATCCCTGCAATATATTGGAAAATCACATATCCACCTAAATATAAAATCAAGACTCTCGTATGTTGAACCATCCCTAAGGAATCTAACACTGAAAAAATCATAATTGAAATACAGACAGTAATTAGACCTAATATATAGGCATATCTTCCCGATTGATTCCTGAACTTTTCTTTTCGTTCATCATGTAATTCAATGGATATATTCTCCAAATGTTCTTTATATCTGCTTTTATTGTTTGGGTGAGTCCAATAAAAATATTTCCACAATAATAAAGCACCGCCGCCAAATCCTCCCCCTGCAAATCCCCAAAGCAGACTTTGAAATTTTGTTCCCGAAAAGCCTGCGGCTATGGCGAATAAAGCACCAATTGACATATAGGCAATTCCAGTAAAAAGATTATTTTTTTTCATTTTTCCCGCTCCTTTCAAATATAAATATCTCCTCTATTGTTTTACCAAAAAAATCAGATATGGTAAACGCTAACTCTAAAGACGGATTATATTTTCCCGTTTCAATCGAACTAACAGTTTGCCTTGATACTCTTATTGCCTTTGCAAACTCATCTTGGCTCAATTTGCGTTCCTTTCTCAATTCTTCCACTCTATTTTTCACAATCCGATCACCTTCCTTTTGACAAGTTACCTTTACATACATTATATGTATTGTATTTACTTTTGTCAAGGTTCCTTTACATACCTTTTCCTTTTCCGCTTCCCACCCCATGTTTTTTCTTCGATAAAAGAATTCAGTTTTTTATTTTTAAAAAAATTTACAAAAAAGTTCAAAAAAAGATTGACTCCTACGCAACGTCATACTTTATGATATACATATGAGGTCCTCAGGAAAAGATAGATTGAACAAGAAGGGGGATATGCCCAATGAAATCCAATGAAGTATCAGAAATTACAGGAATCAGCGTTCGTACACTGCACCATTATGATGCGATGGGGCTCCTCTGCCCGGGCCGTAATCCGGAAAACGGCTATCGCGAATATGCGGCGGAGGATATCGATAAATTGCAGCAAATACTGTTTTTCAAGGAATGCGGCTTTCCCCTTGCAAAAATCAAAGAACTGCTGAACAGACCGGATTTTGACAGAGCAAAGGCATTTGATATACAAAAGAAATATCTGCTTCATGAAAAGAAGCGCATCGATTCCATGCTGAAAACTCTTGAAAAGTCCATTCAAAACATGAAAGGAGAACTTGAAATGAGTGAAAAAGAAAAATTTAACGGATTTGATTTTACCAGCAATCCTTATGAAGAAGAGGCTCGCCGACTGTGGGGTGACGAAAAAATAGATCAAAACAATGCCTATATAGCCGGTTTATCCAACGAGGAGCAAAAGGCTATTGCTAAAGGCATGGACGATTTATTCATGAACCTATCGAAGGTACGGATGGAATCGCCCGGCTCTGCTATCGCCCAAAAGGCTATAGCAGAGATGTACCATCATTTTAATGCCAACTTTGGCTATCAATATTCTCTGGAAGCCTTCTCAGGAGTAGGCCAGCTCTACATCACTGACGAACGATTTACCAAAAATATTGACAAATACGGCGAAGGTCTTTCTAAATTCCTGGCAGAAGCTATGGCTATCTATACGGAGAATAAAAAATAATATACCGTTCAAAACCCCGTTTCATGAGAAGCGGGGTTTTCTATATGAGAATCCGTTTTTAGTTTATGTTCCGCAGAACGTCCTATAGGAACACGCAGATGCAGGGGGCAACATGGAGAATTCTTCTTGCTGTGGAGAATACTCATAAGGATGATCAAGTACATCGAGCAGCTTTTCCATTATACTGAAATTCCCCTTTTCAGCGGCCTCCAATGCCTCTTCAACTCTGTGATTGCGTGGTATTATGGCAGGATTATTTTCCCTCATCAACTGATTGGATTCCTCTTTTGATTTGTTCTCTTTCTTCCGCCTTATATCCCACTTCTCTTTCCAATCTAAAAATTCAGCAGTAGAAAAAATATCCATACCTTCTAATTTACCAAGGGTTAAGTTCCTGAAGGTATTGGTATAATCTGCCTTGTATTTTTCCATAATATTCAGCAATTCGGTTACTATAGACTCATCTTCTTCCTCTTCATTAAAAAATCCTAATTTTGCCCGCATACCGTTGAGCCAGTGATAAGCGTAAATCGTTTTAAAATTCGAGATCTCCTCATTTGCTATATTTAAAGCCTTATCTTCATTCTCATGAAGAAGCGGCAACAAGGTCTCCGCAAATCTTGCGAGGTTCCATGCTGCAATTTGCGGCTGATTCCCATAAGCATATCGGCCGGCCGTATCAATTGAGCTAAAAACCGTTCCCGGATAATATGCATCCATAAATGCACAGGGACCAAAATCGATAGATTCTCCACTTATTGTCATATTATCTGTATTCATTACGCCATGAATAAACCCAACCAATTGCCATTTTGCAATCAATTGTGCCTGTTTTTTAATGACTTCTCTTAGTAACAGGGTGAATCGTTTTTCATGGAATGCAATATCCGGAAAATGCCGTTGTAAGGTATATTCGGCTAAAAGCTGCACGTCTTTCATACTGCCATAGGCGGCAGCGTATTGAAAGGTGCCCACTCGAATATGGCTGGATGCGACACGGGTTAATATCGCACCAGGAAGCGCCCTTTCCCTTATTACCCTTTGCCCTGTTGTAATCACTGCCAGACTTCGGGTCGTGGGGATGTTAAGGTAATGAAGGGCTTCACTAATAATATATTCTCGAAGCATGGGGCCTAAAGCAGCCCTTCCATCTCCTCCCCTGGAGTATGGCGTTCTCCCCGCCCCTTTAAGCTGGATGTCAAAACGCCTGCCATCTGATGTAATCTGCTCTCCAAGCAATAAGGCTCTCCCATCTCCAAGCATCGTAAAATGACCAAACTGATGGCCTGCATATGCTTGTGCTATGGGTGTGGTCCCTTCCGGCACCTCATTTCCTGCTAATATCCCTATTCCGCTATTTTGCAGTATATCTATGTCCAATCCAAGAGATTTAGAAAGGGATTTATTCAGAATAACCAACTCCGGGGAGGACACAGGGGTTGGCCCTTGTTTTGAATAAAACTTTTCCGGCAAATGAATGTAACTGTTATCAAAATTCCATCCAATATTTATTTTTTTCATTTCAATCCATTCCTTTTTCAATTTATCCTTCCATTTAGTATCCTCATAGAAGACAAAAAAAATCAAGGTAAAATTAACCTTATCCTCAATATTTGTATTTCTTTTAGTTTATTATCGACAAGAACAGCTAAAGAAAACGGACACCTCCACAATAAGGTGCCCGTTCCGCTATCTCGTCTTACACTTTATGATTCCTCATTTAAACCCTGATACAATGGATTTTTCAAAGCAACAAAGCTTGTAATAAACCCGATCATCCCAACGATGAAGAAGATTACCGCTATCCCAGAGCCTTTTCCAGTGCCGAAAGGGATTGATAACACTTGCTGCAATTGTGAATCGCCTGTCATAAATGGCTCAAACATGTTATCTGCTAAAATCCCGCCCAGTAACAGCCCAATTGGGATTGTACTGTACTGGATGGTATCCCTTGCCGAAAAAACGCGCCCCTGCATTTCTATTGGCACATTGGTACGCATGACAGCTGTTAGGTTAGCATTTAAAAATGCCATAGGAACATTGGATGTAAACGCCGCCGCTATCCACAATGGTAAAGTATGGGTTAGGCTCTGCCCAACATCGCCTAAAAGAAACGATATACCACAGGAGAAAAAGATAACCCGAACCCGATTCCGCACCGGTTTCATTAAGGTAACAAAAACACTCCCTACAAGCGTTCCTATCCCCACAGCAGCCTCGACTATACCAAGCGCAACTTGGTCGTTTCCTGTGCGCCCAAGCACCAATGCAGGCAGCATACCATAACCGCCCATTTTTGCAATCAGATTAATAAAAGCGAAAAACAAGATAATTCGCAGCAAAGCCGAATGGTTCCGCAGAAAATTAATTCCAGCCATACAGCTTCTGGTGAATGATTCTTTTACTTCCCTTGCCATGCTCTCGATTACCGGGATTCTAATAAAAAATAATAGCGTTAGAAAAGCAACCGAAAAAGTGGCGAGGTCAATCATTAGAACTGCTTCCAATCCACCAACGGCTAGTACCGCACTCCCCAACGCCGGAGCAAGTATCGTGATGATGGAACCAGAAAGGGCATGCAGTCCGCTCACTCTCACATAGTGCTCCTTTGGCACTAACAAGCTTGTTGCTACATAGGACGCAGGGCTTTGAAATGCGTTCATGAAGCTAAGCAGAAAGTTGATAATATACAAATGCCATATTTGCAATGTTGATGTCAAATAAAGCACCAAAACGGTTACTGTGCCAATAGCTGCAATCAAATCACATACCAACATGATACGCTTTTTATCCCATCTGTCAGCAATTGTACCGGCGATAAAACAAAATAGTATCGAGGGTAAAAAGGAGAACACGGACAACAATGTTATACTGGAAGCCGTTTCTTTTTGTCCATACACCCATACAATGAGTGCAAAATTAGTCATAGCAGTACCCAATGTGGATACAGTTTGTGAACCCCACAGAATTAAAAAAATTCGGAGGTCAGAAAATATATTTGTTTTTTTCATAGCTTTGCTCCTTCAAATCTTTATTATTAGTTTGAAAATGCAAAGCCTGACTTGGACGGCAATCTTTATACTACCGCTCCATACAATTTCCGTCCAATATCAGACTTTGCATGGAGCTTCTGCAATAGCAAGAATCATAAAAACCCCCCTCACTGCTCACTTAATTTCTTTCAGTTTCAAATGAATACATTAATTCTTTTCTGTCCTTTAATTCATGTATTGCAAAGTTTATATATTCGGTAGAATAGCCTTTTAACGCGCCTATTATGTGGTGCATAGGATTTCGATATTCTTCTTTCATATCTTCGGCACCTGGAATCACTAGCTTTTTACTATGACAAAAAATAATTAAATCGAGGACAATTAAGTCGTACAAATTTACTACCAAAAATAATACGAACACATGAAAGAATGCCGCTGCAAATGTCCTTTTCCCTGTAAAATATACCACCATAAGTCCTTCTTATTCCAACATTTAATTAATTTCAACTAATTATTAGTTTAGATATAATAATCAGCATTGTCAACATTATCCTTTTTAGCAATAATATTTTTCGCCAGAATACCGTGTGACCAATTCTTTGCAACTTTGTCCCTTTAACAAATTCTAATTCGTAATATAAGAGTGGGTTGTTCCTGCGTATCCGATTGCGGAGTTTCCTCCGTTGTAAAAAAATTCTTAAAAGGACTACAAGAAACAATCAACACCAAAATATAAAGATACTTGTCCATTCTCTTTACCATAAAATAAAACCTTCAAACTGAGTAATGTATTTACATCAGCTTGAAGGTTTGCATAAACTTTAAGATAGTACTTACTATTATATTGTCTCTGCTTTTTATTTTGTAAGCAACATCATAATATCATTGCTTCTTACTACGAACTTCGCCATTGCTTCCGGCTCGAGCGGTGCATTCTGAAGCAACGCCAAATCATAGAGCTGTTCACAAATCATCGTTACATTATCACCCTCTTTATTCTCCAATACATACTGTACCAAAGGGTGGTTCGCATTCAAGATAAGCGTTTCTCCTTCTTGACCGAACATTCCCATATCCATTCCGGGCATAGAATACATCTTCATCATATCCTGCATACGTCTGCTTTCTTCCGATATTGTAACTATAGAAGAAACCTTTTTATTCTTTAATTTTTCAATTTTTACAGCCAAAGATTCCTTCTTCAATGCTTTTTTCATCATCTTGGAGATTTCTTCCGCCTGCTCTTCCATTTCCTTTTCTACCTTCTTGGAAGTTTTGGCACGAAGTGTATCCGTAATATCCGCATCGATGCGCTGGAAACGAATTCCTTCATTCTTGGACTCTAATTGAGAAATAAACGGTTGATCGATATTATGTGTCAGAATAACAGCATCCATTTTCGCGGCTTTGAACATATTGATATATTGGCCTTGCTGTTTTTCATTTGTTACATAATAAATAATCTTTTCTTTCTTCTCTTCCTCTGAGGATTCATCTTCTGAGGAAGATTCATCCACGATATCAGCTTCTACCTTATTGCCTTCCTCATCGACAGCATTTTCTGTATCAATTTTATTCACTTCCAGGCATTCCGGTAAAGTCAAATATTTACCATCCAGATCCTTGAAAAGAATATAATCGGTCATTTTCTCACAGAACTTATCATCCTTCAGACAGCCGAACTTAATGAACGGGCTAATATCATCCCAATATTTCTCGTATTCTTCCTTCTCCGTCTTACACATTCCTGAGAGCTTATCCGCAACCTTCTTCGTAATGTAATCAGAAATCTTCTTAACGAAGCCGTCATTCTGCAGCGCACTTCTGGATACGTTGAGCGGCAGATCCGGAGAATCGATTACACCTTTTAACAATAGAAGGAACTCAGGAATTACCTCCTTGATATTATCGGCAATAAATACCTGATTGTTATATAGCTTAATAGTACCTTCCATCGTCTCATATTCCGTATTGATTTGAGGGAAATAAAGAATACCCTTCAAATTAAATGGATAGTCCATATTCAAATGTATCCAGAAAAGAGGCTCTTTATAATCCTGGAATACCTTTCGGTAAAACTCTAAATATTCTTCTTTCGTACACTCATTCGGATGTTTCGTCCATAGAGGTCTCGTTTCATTTAAGAGCTCCGGTCTTTTTATAATCTTAAGCTGCTGCTTATCCTCTTCTTTTTCCTTGGCAACTTCTTCTACAACGGTGTCCGTATCCAGCTTTTCATCTTCATTAATCGTCTGAGTTTCCGTGGTATTTTCCTTGGATAAGTAAATTTCAGTGGGCATGAAAGAACAATATTTCTTGATAACTTCCCTTACCCTATATTCGTTGCTAAACTCCAGACAGTCTTCATTCATATAGAGGGTAATCTCCGTACCTACCTCTGTTCTCGTTCTCTCCCCGGAATCATACTCTGTCATATCGAATTCCGTACCGCCATCACATTCCCAATGAACAGGCTTTGCTCCCTCTTTATAGGAAAGAGTATCGATATGAACTTTATCCGCTACCATGAAAGCGGAATAAAAACCAAGACCAAAATGACCGATAATCTGATCTTCATTCGTCTTATCCTTGTATTTTTCAAAAAAGTCCGTAGCACCGGAAAAAGCGATTTGATTAATATATTCTTCCACTTCATCCGCTGTCATTCCTATACCGTTGTCAATAAATTTTAATGTCTTTTCTTCCGGGTTTACCAAAACTTGTATCTTCGCCTTATAATCTGCAGGTAAAGTACATTCTCCCATCATTTCCAACTTCTTAAGCTTCGTAATCGCGTCACATCCGTTAGAAATCAATTCCCTTATAAAAATATCATGATCCGAATACAGCCACTTCTTAATAATAGGGAAAATATTATCGCTGTTAATTGATAAACTACCGTGTTTTGCTGCCATAAAAATTCACTTCCTTTTCTAATTTTGTTCGTATATGTTCAGTACCCTCACATAATGAAATTTTAATTCCCCTATAGAGAAAAGTCAAGAGCAAATTAGCACTCATTCAAAATGAGTGCTAATAACTTCGCTTTTCTTCCGTATTTATGCGTTCTTCAGCATTTCTAAAATTTTTATAAATTAGAATATTTTTAATTATTCTTTAAAATACTGGCCGTATATGTCGAAGAAATCGGAGGTTTTCACTTCAGGATCGTGAATAAAAGTGACACTATCCCATAGGTTTTCGTTCAAATTTCTTGTTAAGGTACTCACAAAAGTATCATACTCTTGACCGAATACCTCTTTTTTCCGCTCTTCTACAATTTTCACCTTATTGGCGTCGGTCTCTTCCCGGTTGAAGGTGTTAATACATTTAATAATATGGTATCCGTATTCCGTTTCTACAATGCCGCTGATTTCTCCTTTTTCCAGATTAAATGCCGCATCCTCGAAATTCTTCTCCATATCTCCCTTACCGAAGGAATAAGTCCCCTTATTATCCTCGCTGTACTTTTCAATGAGTTCTTCGAAATCATCTCCATCCTTGGCAAGAGAAAGAACCTTACGAGCCTGTTCATAGGCATTCGCCCTGGCATTCTCGCTATATTCCACCTTCGCTCCTGTACCATCCAGCGTATATGTCTTAATCAAAACATGCTGTACGGTAATGGTCCTCGCTTCATCGTCACTGATTTCCGGATTGATATCCTTAATAATATAGCTATACACCTTATTTGCCAGCCTATATTCACTATATAAGGAGAGAATCGTTTCCTCGGCAACTCCGAGTTGTTCCTTTTCCGCTTCATTTAAAGAATTGTAATAAGTACCTGCTGCTTCCTTCGCAAGTTCCATCTCCTGCTCCGACAACTCCACGCCGTACTGCTGCGCCAATAAATTCATCGTCTTAATCTGAGCAATGCGTGCAAGGGCAGTATCTTTCACATTTTGTTCCAGTGTAATACCTTCGATATCAGCATCCCATATCTGTTCGCCAAATACTCCTTCGTACTGATTCTGCGAATTAGTCAAATATATCATAATCTCCGGCAGCTTACAGGATATTGTCTCTATTCGGAATATTTCATCTTTCCCAAAGCCGGTGGTCAGCACCACCTTCGTGCCATTCTCATCCTTATTTCCGCATGCCGCAAGAAATCCCATAAGACCGATAAGAAGCAGGCTCGCTGCCAATCTCTTAAATTTTTCAATCGTTCCGCCGTTTCCACAGCTTTTCCAATCTTTTTTACTGCTTTTCAACACGCCTTATCGTTCCATTCCCTTCAATATGCTTCTCGCTACACTAATTCCGTTTGCGGAAGCCTGTTGCAGACCTCTCGTTACACCTGCTCCGTCGCCAATGGCGCGAAGTCCTTTTACGCTCGTCTCAAAGTCCTTGTCCACTACGACCTTGTTGGAGTAGAACTTCACTTCTACGCCGTAAAGCAGGGTTTCATCCGAAGCAATTCCCGGCGTTACCTTATCGAGCGCTTCCAGCATCTCCTGAATATCCACCATAATTCTGTGAGGGAATACGAGGGATAAATCGCCCGGAACAGCATCCTTAAGTGTTGGAATCAAGTTATTTCTGCAAAGTCTTTCTTCCGTCGTTCTTCTGCCCCTTTTAAAATCGCCAAAGGTCTGTACCATAATTCTGCCGCCGCAGAGCATGTTAGAAAGCTGCGCAATCTGTTTTCCATATTCAATGGGAGTTTTAAACGGCTTTGTAAAATTCTTCGATACCAGAATTGCAAAGTTCGTGTTGTTGGTCTTATATTCCTTCGATTTATATGCATGGCCGTTTACTACTGCCAGTCCGCCTTCATAATACTCTGTCGCTACTTCGCCCGAAGGATTTGTACAGAAGGTTCTTACCTTATCATCGAAGGTCGGTGTAAATAAAACGAGCTTGGCTTCGTATAGGTTTTCATTCAAAAATTGCATTACCTCATCACGAACCTCTACACGAACACCGATATCTACCGTCCCAGGAGTTGTCTCGATTCCGATTTCATCACATTTATCCTTGAACCAGTCCGCACCCTCACGGCCTACTGCAGAGACGATTTCCTTCGCATAGAAGGTATCACCCTTGCTCGTTACGATTCCGGCTGCCTTGCCGTCTTCAAGCAATATCTGCTCTACCATCGTATTGAACATCAAATCGACTCCCTCGGCTTCCAGGTGATGCTGCAACTTGCCATAAATCTTATAGCCTTCCTCCGTTCCCAGATGACGAATCGGACATTCCACCAATTTCAAATTCGCATTGATCGCTTTTCTTCTGATTTCACGGATTTCCTTTTCCTTATCCACACCATATACGTTCTCATCCGCACCGAACTTCAAATACACCTTATCCGATTCTTCAATCAGATGAAGTGTTTCTTCATAACCCAAAATAGCAGGAAGATTTCCGCCTACATCGGGAGACAAGGAAAGTTTTCCATCAGAAAATGCTCCCGCCCCTGCAAATCCCGTCGTAATAGAGCAGGGTTTACAGCCAACGCACTGTTTCGTAACACGCTTCGGACAATTGCGTTTCTCGATAGAGCGTCCTTTTTCTACCATTAATACTTTCAAATTCTTATTTTTATCCATTAGTTCATAAGCGCAGAAGATTCCCCCCGGACCTGCCCCTATGATGATCACATCGT
The DNA here is from genome assembly GCF_030863805.1 of Kineothrix sp. MB12-C1. NCBI lineage: Bacteria > Bacillati > Bacillota > Clostridia > Lachnospirales > Lachnospiraceae > Kineothrix > Kineothrix sp. MB12-C1. The sequence continues at coordinate 3,149,969 of NZ_CP132957.1, read as the reverse complement.
AGTTTTTTTCCATTTGCATACCTCTCTCTTTCTATCATCAGTTATTCTTGAAAAATATCCTTTGACATTATACCACACTCTTTATGCTACTGCCTATGTTTGTTTTTGTGATAATTATTTGCTTTTCTATTTTCTCCGCCAGCTCCGGAACATGAGAAATAATCCCGATCAGGCGATCCTTTTCCACCAATGACATAAGCGTCTGACATGCCTGATCTAAAGATTCACTATCCAAAGAACCGAAGCCCTCATCGATAAACAGTGTTTCCACCCGGATGCCGCCGCTATAGCTTTGAATCACATCGCTCATACCAAGAGCAAGAGCCAAAGAAGCTTTGAAAGACTCACCTCCGGACAAGGTCTTCACCGAACGGTGTTTCCCTGTATAGTAATCGAGGACTTGAATTTCCAGATTATCCTTCGTTCTGCCGTCGCTCACTTCCTCCACGCGGGAAAGCTCGAACCGCCCATTTGTCATCTTGGCAAGCCTGATATTCGCGGCCCGTAATATCTCTTCGAAATATCCGGCAAGCACATACTGCTCGAATACGAGACGCTTCGGATTGTTGCCGGATGCCATGTTATCTAGATCTTTAACGATACCGTATTCCTTATTCAACTTTTGCAGATGTGATAATTTGTCTGTTAAAGATTTTCTTATCTTTTCCACCTCATGCAGACGGTGATTCCACTTATTCTGCATCACAATCATTTCTTGTCGTTCCTGTCTCTTTAACTCCCATTGTTCCTTAAGCTTTGAAATATCAATTTCCGATTGTCCCTTTGTTTCTTCTTTCAGATGCTCAATCAGATTCTCGGAAGCATGAATCTTTCTATCATAATCCTCTATTTCTTTTTCCAAAGGTTCTATCCGTCCCTTATTCGACAGACTTTCTTCAAACATGTCGATATCGGAGAAACCTGCTTCCCGATACTTCTGTTCAAACAGAGCTTCCGCTTCCTCTTTGCTGCTTTCCTGCAAGAGGATTTCTCCGGATGTCCGTTTCAGCACTTCTTTCTTCTCCTCTTCTCTTGTCTGCAGTTTCTCATACATCATTACCAGATTTTCATATTCTGTCTGCACCATATGGTTCATTACAGAATGAATTTCTTCCCCGAACGCTTGTAATGCCCGGTTATGATCTTCCAGTTGATTTCTCGCCTCTTTTTCCCGATCGATCCTTCCTTGCAGCTCCCCTTTACATGCGGATGCCTTTCCGTGTATCTCCATCAATACTCTGTTCGCCACATGGTAATTATCCCTTAGTCGATTCAGTTTCTCTTCTTCCGGAACATCATCGGATACCTGTGCCACCTTCGGATGCTCACAAGAACCACAGACAGGACATGGTTCACCTTCCTGTAATAATCTGGCAGCGATGCCCACCGCAGCTCGTTTGTAAGCCAGATCTGCCATCTCGTAAACTTCCTTTGCCTTTGAAGTTAACTCTTCTTTTTCCAAGTATTCTTTTTGCAGCTTGCGAAGCTCTTCTTCCTTTTGAATCCGCTGTTGACCGATTTCCTTCAGAAACCTTTCTTTCTCAATGCAAAGTTTCCGGCATTCATAAGCTGCTATTATCTTTTCACGGCTTTTATAAACAGGTAAAAGCTCGTGCCTTCTTGCTTCCAGCACTTTTAGCTCTTCTTCCGCCTCCTTTTGCCTCTGCACCAAAAGCCGGAGCTGCTTCTTTTCATTTTCACTCTGTACATAATCACCGCTAAGGGATGCTGCTGCTTTTATTCCTTTCAGCTGCACCTTCTTCGCTTCTATTTCCGGTTTCCGTTCCCTTAACAGGCGAGCGACTTCCATTTCCCTCGTGAGCCTATGTAACTTATCATTCACTTGTTCCGAAGCACTGATCTCTTCCGTCAGCTTTACCGCGGCTTCCTCCAGCTTCCCGTATTGCTTCTGTGCTACTGTCAGCGATTTCTTATGTTCATGCTCCGATTCCTTCAACTGCTCCAATATCTTCTCGTAGAAATAATCTTCACCTGCTATAAGCTGGGAAAGCGCTTCATTCTCCTTGGCTTCCCCGACACGCAGCATATGGATATCCTCTTCCATTCGATGCTTGTATTCCATCACCTGCTTGTACAATTCTCCGGAACGCGTCCGTAGAATTCCCGCAAATCTGTCATAGATAGCGGTGGAAAATATCTCTCTGAAAATCTTCGTTTTTTCCGCAGGAGATGCCGCTAATAGCCTTGCGAATTCCCCCTGAGCTATCATGGAAATTTGTTTATATTGCCTATAATCTAGTACAAGAACATCCTGTATCTTACGGTTCACTTCACTGCTTCCCTGGATTATACTTCCATCCGGCAGATACAATACCGCATTTTCTTTCTCTTTCGTATAATCCCCCGTTTTGCTCTGCCTTTTCTTCGGCCTTAAATACTCAGGATTACGCACGATACGATATTCTTTACCGCCGTGCTGCATGATCAGCTCTACGAAAGTTGCCGTATCCGCATCTGCAAAATCACTGCGTACACTGCTCTTTTCTCTTAGTTCTCCGCTCATCGCACCATACAACGCATAAGTGATCGCGTCGAATAAGGTAGTTTTTCCCGCACCGGTAGGGCCGGCAATAAGAAAAAGACCTCTTTCATCCAATCGGGTGAAATCTACTTCTACTTTATCTTTATACGGTCCCCATCCGGAAAGTATCAAAATCTTGGGCTTCACAATTCCACCTCCCTTACTTCCCTGGCAGTAGCCTCGATGATTTCCATACGTTCCTCATCCGGCCCTTCTCCGCGAATCACCTCATAAAATCCGGTGAAAAGCTCCGGGATGCTCTTTCTTTTTTCCGCCGCCTTGCTTTCATATTCTATATTCCCTATCGCTTCATTTTTCATAAGCACAATCTGCATAATATTCGGATAAACGCTTCGCAATGTTCCGATAGGGTCGATTAACTCTTCCTCATCGGTAAGCTGAGCCTGGATATAATCAAAGCGATCCGCTGCTTCCACAACTTCCTTTGCCATAAGCTCTTCCAGTTTCCCTTTTATCTTACGCATTTCATGTATTGGATGTAGGGGAACTTCCGTCACTGTCACCTGTCCCTTTCGCCCCAATTCCACCAAGTTCACACTTTTACTCTTGCCAGCCTCTGAAAAGGAGTAAGCAAGAGGCGCACCTGCATAATAGACTTGCTTTTCTCCTATTCTCTGCCTTTTATGAATATGACCGAGGGCTACGTAATCGAAATCGTCGAAAAGGGTAGCCTCTACATTATCGAGACCTCCCACATGTATCATCGTCTCCCCCTCGGAAGTCTCCGGCTCTTTGCCTCCGTTCGTCACGAAAAAATGAGTGACAAGCACACGTCTGGCGTCCTCTCCATACTTTTCTTTCTCCAAAATTCTTTCCACTGCCTCTCCACTCGTCTTAACTCCTACAAGTGCCGGCTTAATAAAGGGTAATAAAGCAAAGGTAACTTCGCCGTATTCATCGGTCAAAACTACCTTTTTCAGTTCCCCTTTATAGACACCCGCTATATGGATTCCTTTTTCCTGCAGGATTTCTTCTGCAAATCCCACCCTCTCGGGAGAATCGTGATTGCCACTGATGAGAAGCACCGGAATCTTAAGCTTTACCATCTGTGTAAGAAATTCATCCAGAAGTGTTACTGCCTCTGACGGCGGAATCGCCCTATCGTAAATATCCCCGGCAAGCACCGCCGCATCCACCTTCTCTTTACTACAAATCTCAATGATTTGCTGCAATATAGACCGCTGTTCCTCCAACATGGAAAAATCATTCACCGTCTTCCCAATATGCAAATCGCCCGTATGAAGAAATTTCATCAATATAGCTCCCCATTTTTCTTAAACCATGTATCCCCATTCGTAAGAATATAATCCTCTCCCGAACGCATCGCTTCTATAAAATCATAAATATCTGTCAACCGGCGTTTGAAAGCCACACCCGCTCCAAGTAACGTCGTCGTATGAATATCCGAACCGGCACTGATAGGAAGATTATGCTTCCTGGCATAGGCAATCGCGCTTTCATCGAAGGCCGGATTTCTATGCGACATACTTCTCTTATTGGAATGGGTAGCATTAATTCCCTCCACAGCATCCACATATTCAGGATATAGCCTTATCTGCGGAATATAGAATTCTTCGCGAAATGGATGAGCATGAATTACCATTCCTTTCGCCTCTTGCACAAGAGCATACTGCTCCTCCACCGATGCATCACGCAACTGCGGATGGCCAATCATGTACTCTTTATCCAGTCCGTAAATTAAGAACTCAGTCCCATCAAATCCTGCCTCATATCCGAAGAAAACATCCAGACCTATCTGATCTCCAACGCGCTTCGCATCCTCATATCCCTTGGCAAATTCATTTACCCATTCCTTCCACGGCTTACCCCGGCCAATCGCCGAATTACCTCCCCAGTTATGATCCGTCACGATAATACCCGTATAGCCGGCCTCTTTACAAGCCTTCGCCATCTCCGCCCCTGAACTGCGGGCACAAGCACTGCTTTGAGACGTATGCAAATGCGTCTCGTAAAGATAGGGATACTCCTTCTTCAGCTCTAGCTTTTTATCTATCTTCTTATCTATCTTCTTATCATTCATTTTCATTTTCTCCTCCTGTTTCTCCATTCTATCTTTTATCCCGCATACATTCTATTTTTTACTCCTCTATACTTCATTCCCATTATTACATATACCTACTCATTATCCCTTATTCCCTGCTTTTATACACGGTTCATAACTGTCCGGTACTCTCACAGTTCCTTATAAGCATACCATATTTTTCCCTTTCCCGCACACCCTATTCCACGATTCCTCTCACCAATATTCCCTATTACACCATCCTGAACATTATCTCAAAAAGGACCATATGCTCATATTACACAAGCATACAGCCCCCTCATTCCTATCATATCCTCAATCCGACCAATTCTCTTTATACCAATCACTCATCGACCGCCTACCGCCTTGCCGCCCCATATCACAGCCTAACGCAGACTTTCGTGGAAAGGGATAGTTTTCATTCCGTCGGCATGCGGCGCCATATTTTCTTATATGGAACCTCGACAATACCAGGGAAAATACCGCAAGGATGCGGTATTTAGGCAACACGGTACAGGGATGTACCTTGTTGCCGACCCGACCGCTCTCCACAAGCTCCCGTTCCATATTAGAAAATACAGTCGCAAACCCGGAACGAAAACTACCCCTTCCCAAAGAAAGTCCTCGTTAACCCACTTCCACAATCCATCCCTCCGGAGCTTCTATCCGTCCCATCTGAATTCCTGTCAATGTATCGAACAGTTTCTTCGTCACAGGTCCCATATCCGTCATACCACTGGGAAGGTAAATTTCTTTTCCATGGTCTACAATCTTTCCTACCGGCGAAATAACCGCCGCCGTACCGCAAAGACCGCATTCTGCAAATTCCTTCAATTCATCTATGTGAACTTCTCTTTCTTCCACTTCAAGTCCCAAATATTCCTTCGCCACGTGCATCAATGAGCGCCTTGTGATAGAAGGAAGTATGCTGCCGGATTTAGGTGTCACTACTTTATTATCTTTCGTAATAAATAAGAAATTAGCTCCGCCAGTCTCTTCCACCTTCGTTTTCGTTGCTGCGTCCAAATACATATTTTCATCGAATCCTGCTTTATGCGCACTTACAATCGGATGAAGGCTCATCGCATAGTTAAGCCCCGCTTTAATATGTCCCGTACCGTTTGGCGCCGCACGGTCGAAATCACTCACACAAATCGTAAGGGGCTTCACTCCTCCTTTGAAATAAGGACCTACCGGAGTAGCAAATACACGAAACTGATATTCATCCGCCGGCTTCACTCCAATGACCGGACTAATACCGAACATATAAGGTCTTAAATATAAAGTCGCTCCGGAACCGAAGGGAGGAACATATGCTTTATTAGCAGCCACAGTCTGAATTACCGCATCTACAAAACGTTCCTTCGGGAAAACCGGCATTTCCAGCCTTCTGGCTGAATCCTCCATACGCTCTCCATTTAAATCAGGGCGGAAAGTAACAATACGTCCGTCTTCTGTTGTATATGCTTTCATTCCTTCAAAGATTGTCTGTGCGTATTGTAATACTCCTGCACACTCGCTCATAGTTATCATGGAATCTTCTGTCAGGGCACCGTCATCCCAAGCACCATTTTTATAATTGGAGACATATCTTTTATCTGTCTCCACATAACCAAAGCCAATATTTGCCCAATCCAGATTTTTCTTTTCCATATTCCGCTCCCTCTTTCGCTCGTCTGACGTAACTATTCAGCACCCTCAAATCCACCATATAACATCATTTTATTTTCGTAAATACGCAGACCCGATAAATAGTTACTTATTTTCTATCCATTATTATACTTTTTCTTATAAAAGTCAATAATTCATCCCTGCATTTATCTATTTTCACTTATCTATCCACGTTTTCTTACGGTCAGCGCAGTAAATGCGCAGACCTACTGAATAATTACCGAATTTTTTCGTATTTAATAAAATGATAGGTAATGTCGAAATAGGTCTGTTCATCGCTGCTCGCTGTCATTTTCCAATCTCCCGTCTCATCCAGATTAGGGAAATAAGCATCTGCCGCATAAGCGTGATCGATTCGCGTCACGTGTGCCACATTGCAATAAGGGAGCATCTGGCGGTAAACACTATCGCCTCCGATAACATAGACATCTTCGCTTTTATACTTCTTCAACTCTTCTAAAAGCTCTTCAATATTATGAACTACTATCGCATCTTTTACTTTATAGTCCGGGTTGGAGGATAAGATAATATTTGTCCTATTCTTCAAAGGCATTCCTTGCGGAAATGTATCCAACGTCTTTCTCCCGAGAACTACTACCTTTCCTGTCGTCTCTTCCCGAAAGAACTTATGATCATTTGGTATACGAACGAGCAGTTCTCCACCATTTCCAATTCCCCAATTACGATCTACCGCTACAATCAAATTCATATCAATAACCATACCTTTCCATAGCCTGTAAACTATTCACTATACTAAATCGCAATCGGGATATCAGCCACTTGTTCTCCGGTCACATAATTCTCAACCTTCACATCATCCCTTGTAAATTCATAGAAATCTTTGATTTCAGGATTCAGCCAAAATGTGGGAGCATCATAGGGCGTTCTGCTGATTAACTCCTTAATAATCGGAATATGCCTGTCATAGATATGCGCATCCGCAATGACATGTACAAGCTCTCCCACCTTCATATCACATACCTGCGCCAGCATATGAACAAGTACCGCATACTGCACTACATTCCAATTGTTCGCCGCCAATACATCTTGGGAACGCTGATTGAGAATCGCATTCAAAGTCAGCTTCTCTTCCCCTTCTTTCTGCGTTACATTGAATGTCATGCTATAGGCACAAGGATAAAGATTCATCTCATGCAAATCTTGATGTACGTAGATATTCGTCATAATACGGCGGCTGAACGGATTGTTCTTCAAATCGAAAATAACACGATCGATCTGATCCATCATTCCTTCCTTATACTGATGTTTAATTCCCATCTGATAACCATATGCCTTCCCTATGGAACCATCCTTATCCGACCACTCATCCCAAATATGACTATGCAAGTCATTTACATTATTAGACTTCTTCTGCCATATCCAAAGAAGTTCATCGGTAGCGCTCTTAAGCGCCGTTCTTCTAAGCGTAAGAATAGGGAATTCTTTCGATAAATCATACCGATTCACCACACCGAACTTTTTAATCGTATACGCAGGGGTACCATCCTCCCATCTCGGCCGGACCTTCTCTCCCTCAGTACTCGTTCCGTTCTCTAATATATCCTTACACATATCAATAAATATCTTATCCGCCAGACTCATAATTACCTTTCACTCCTTTTCTTCTGTTTACTGCACCACATCTGGTAATAGTTCAGTTACCTCATCTATCCCATTTATCACAAAGGGAGTTGATTTGATCTGCAAAACGTGCCAAATCCTTATTTGCCGCTCCCTCATTTTTCTTAATAACTGCCAGCAGGCGTTGCCCTGCTGCCATAAGCCTGGAAAATACATCCGGCGTTGTCCTGACTTTCCTTTTCACAGGTACCGGGGAAGCCTCATAAACTACCTCACCCGTCAATAAATCTATACAGGCACCACTATAAGGAGCAAAGGTACTCATCCCCTGCTCCTTTTGTAAGTATTCTGCAAAAGCGTCGCATACGCTACTCTCTCCATGCACCACAAATACTCTATCCGGTTTCTTCTTGAAACCTTGCAGCCAGTCAATCAGCCCGTCTTTATCCGCATGTCCGCTGATTCCCTTTAATGTATGAATCTTCGAGCGTACCTCGATGGTTTCCCCAAATAACCGAACTTCCCTCGCGCCATCCACAAGCATACGCCCAAGAGTTCCATTGGCCTGGTAGCCTACAAATAATACCGTAGATTCTGCGCGCCAGAGATTATGCTTTAAGTGATGTCTGATTCTTCCCGCCTCGCACATTCCCGATGCAGAAATAATCACCTTCGGCGTATGATCGAAATTAATCGCCTTAGATTCACTACTCGTAATCGACAGACGCAGCCCCGGAAAGCGTAGCGGATTAATTCCCTGCCGGATGAGCCCCATAGCCTCTTCATCAAAACAACTGCTTACATTTCTCTGAAAAATATCCGTAGCATCTACTGCCAAAGGACTGTCCACATAGACCGGGAAATTCCCATGTCCCTTTACTCGCTGTTCCGCCTTAATCTGTCTCAGAAAATACAGCATTTCCTGTGTTCTCCCCACTGCAAAGGAGGGGATGACCACATTGCCGCCGGCATCGAAAGTCTTTTGCATAACCTCCGTCAGTTCCGCTACGTAATCAGGTCTTGTATCAGAATGTATTCTATCTCCATAGGTGGACTCCACTACTACATAGTCCGCCTCCTCCGTTTTCATCGGATCCTTGATAATCGGTTGATTCTTATTCCCCAAATCTCCGGAAAATACAATCTTTTTGGTAACACCGTTCTCAGTAAGCCACACTTCAATACTCGCTGAACCGAGAAGATGTCCTACATCCGTGAACCGAATGCGCACGCCTTCACATATATCGATAATTCGTCCATATTCACATGGTACGAGACGTTTGATCACTCCGTCTGCGTCCTCCATCGTATAGATAGGCTCATGCGGCTCTATCCCCGAATGTCTCTTGGCCTTGCGGTTCTTCCACTCCGCCTCCTGCATCTGAATATGGGCACAGTCACGCAGCATAATGCTGCATAAATCCGCTGTTGCTTCTGTTGCAAATACCTTTCCCCGAAAGCCTTTCGCATATAAGCCGGGAAGCATTCCCGAATGGTCTACATGAGCATGCGTCAGAAACACATAATCAATCATCGCCTCTTCCGCGGGCAGTTTCGCATTCTCATAAAAGGATGTTCCCTGCTCCATTCCGCAGTCAATCAACATATAAGTTCCGTTTACCTCAAGGAAATGGGTACTTCCCGTTACTTCATGAGCTGCTCCGATAAATGTTAGCTTCATATAAACGCCTTTCCGTCCGCTTTGCAGACCAGTATTACTTAGCTGTAGGACATTATCATTCCGTCCCTTTTCAAATACCCGTACAGCAATTCCGCTATCAGATTCGCACTTTCTGCAATATCTGTACGGTAATACAGACAGTCTATCTTCTTATACTGTCCTATAATAGCTCCTGCAAACAATTCTATGTCTTCCTCGCTGTTTGCATCTCCATGGAAGAAAAATATATTTCCTCCGTACTCCGTCTCAACCTTATCTTTTAGTGAACATGATGATTCTTTATCAATATCCATAAAGGCAACGGTATATCCTTTTTTTGCGTATTGCTCCACCAGATGACTGCCTGTCCCTTTGGCTCCGCCCACGACTATACATGTTTTCCCTTGAAGCATGTTTTATTTCTCCCCTGCTTGTTGGATTATTCTTTTAGTATCGTTCAGCGCGCTTTGAACTATTATCATTATACAAAAATCGACTTGCCTAATCAAGAAATAAAGAGTATCGCGCGATGCTTTACACTATTTTAATTCATTTGCCATCGTATAGAACTGATGATAAATCCCTTTTATCTCAAGTAAATCCTCGTGTTTTCCCTCCTCTACAATGCCTTCATCCGTCAGCACAAGAATCCGATCCGAGCTGCGGATGCTGGAAAGTCTATGCGCAATCGTGAGTGTAGTTCTTCCTTCCGACAGTCTTGCAAGGGACTTCGCCACCGCGAATTCACTCTCATTATCCAGCGCCGAAGTCGCCTCATCCAATATAATAATGGAAGGATTTTTCAAAAATACGCGGGCTATACTGATTCTCTGCTTCTGTCCGCCGGAAAGCTTAACTCCTCTTTCTCCCACATAAGTATCGTATCCATCCTTGAGATCCATAATAAATTCATGAGCACCTGCCCGTTTGGCCGCCTCCATTACTTCTTCTCTCGATGCACCCTGCCTTCCATATATAATATTATCGTAAATTGTACCTGAGAAAAGATATACATCCTGCTGTACGATTCCTACATTCTGACGCAGGCTTTTTAAAGTAAAGCTTTTCACATCTTGGTTATCTATCGTAATTCTTCCCGAAGTAACATCATAAAATCGGGGAATCAAGTTGCACAGCGTCGTCTTGCCGCCTCCTGAAGGTCCCACAATCGCCACCTTTTCTCCATGTCTTATGCGAAGGTTCAAATTCTCGAATACCACATTATGATCATCCGGATATTGGAAGCTTACATTATCAAATACAATATCTCCACCCTTATAGTCCATATCTTTCGCATCCGGTTCATCGAATATCTCAATATCCGCATCCATAATCTGCAGAAAACGTTCAATTCCTGTCATTCCTCTCTGGAACTGCTCTGCGAATTCGATAATGCGGCGAATCGTCGCTATCATCGTTGTTACGTATAACATATAGGCAACCAAATCACCCGGAGCTATCATACCTTTTATCATAAAACCGCCGCCAGCAACGACTACCGCAAGATACATAATACCATCAAATAATTTCGTAGACGTCTGAAAAGCCGCCATATAACGATAGGTTTCTTTCTTAATATCCAGAAACTCCATATTGTCCTTATCGAATTTATGGTTTTCTGTTTCTTCCCCTGTAAATGCCTTCACCACTCGCTGTCCAAGCAGGCTGTCTTCAATTCTCGCATTCAATTCACCAATCTGGTTTCTCTGCTTGCTAAATGCACCGCGCATTCTGAAGTTCAAAGACATACATACCAGAATCATAATCGGTACTACAATAAAGATAATAAGTGTAAGCGGAAGGTTAATTCCTGACAAGATGATAAAGGAAATACCAATCTTAATTGCCGCAATAAAGAATTCTTCCGGACAATGGTGAGCGAATTCCGTTACATCAAAAAGGTCGTTAGTAATCCTACCCATAATCTGTCCGACTTTTGTATTATTATAGTAGGTATCCGATAACTTATGCAAATGAAAATAAGCATCCCTGCGCATATCCGTCTCTATTTTCGCACCCATCACATGGCCCATATTCGCCATATAATAACTTGCAATACTATCGATAATCCTAAGCACCAGATATAGCAGACCCAGCTTACCTATCGTTCCAATGGATAAGGCAGCCAGGTCGTTAAGCCCCTCATTCGTGATATACCTCATAATCAGAGGAAGCACCAGTTCACACACCGTCGTAAGAGCCGCACAGAACAAATCCATGTACAATGTTTTTCTATACGGCTTAAAATAAGGTGCAAATCGATTTAAAAGTTCTTTTGTCTTATACTGTCTGTTATTCATTTTTTCTCTCCTCATTTGTCATTTATTATATCATAACTTCACATTATAAATCAAATTCAGGCTCCGGCTGTTTCTCACTTCCACCGATCACGAACAGCTCATGCACCAGCAGCGGAGTTGCCGATAAGGCCGCCAGGCAAACCCACTCAACAATGGAAAGCCTCGTTGTTCCGAATAGCTCTACGAAATAAGGAATCTCCGTCACAAGCACCTGAAGCCCTACACCGATCGCCCAAGCGTACAGCATATATCGGTTCGAAAGATGGTTCATCCTGAATATCGATTTATTTACATCTCTCATACCAATAGCATGGAATAACTGACTCATTCCCAGTACCGTAAAAGCATGGGTCTGTGCCTTATTCAGCAGGTTGGGCAGATTCAAAACCGCATCCATATTCGCAAGACTTACCGGTAACCCCTGCCTCATAAGTTCTCCATAGGGTACTTGCAAAAATGCAGCAATACTGATCGATGCAATTACTGCCCCATAACACAGGGTACAAGCCAGCCCGCCGTGAGCGAATAAATTTTCCTCTTTTTTACGTGGTTTTTGCTTCATTAGCTCTACCCCGTCGTTCTCATCCACTCCAAGGGCGAGAGCCGGAAGGGAGTCCGTAATTAAGTTGATCCATAGAATATGGCTCGCTTTCAGCGGAGATGGAAGTCCTACAAGAATTGCAGCCATCATTGTAATAATTTCTCCGAAGTTGGAGGATAACAAAAAGAGAATAGACTTTCTTATATTTTCGTAGATACCGCGTCCTTCTTCAATCGCCTTCCTAATCGTAGCGAAGTTATCATCCGTTAATATCATATCCGAAGCATTTTTGGCCACATCTGTACCGCACATGCCCATGGCAATTCCAATGTCCGCCGACTTTAACGAAGGAGCATCATTCACTCCATCACCCGTCATCGCTACTATCTTGCCTTTCTTTTTCAGAGCATTGACGATTCTCACCTTATGTTCCGGCGACACACGGGCATATACCCGGATACGTTCCGATTTTTCATCGAATTCCTCTTCCATTAATGACTCGAGTTCACTGCCGCTTAAACATTCGCCGCGTTCTCTCGCAATTCCAAGCTCCTTCGCAATAGCAAATGCCGTATCGATATGATCTCCCGTAATCATTACCGTATCCACTCCGGCTCCCCGAAAAGCCCGCACTGCTTCCGCTGCCTCCGGCCTTGCCGGATCCATCATTCCTATCAATCCCAGAAAAGTAAGTTCCCTCTCCGATGCATCCGGGGCCCCTTCCCGCATAGCTACTGCCAGCACGCGAAGAGCCTGGCCCGCCATCTGTTCCGCCGCCTGCAGGATATCCTGCTTTGCCGAACTTGTTATCCCGATTTTTCTGCCATGGGACATCATATATTTACTGCATGCCAATACACCTTCCGTACTTCCCTTCGTATAGGATACCCTTCCGCCACTTCCCTGATGAAGGGTCGTCATTCTCTTTCGGTCGGAATCGAAGGCTTTCTCGTCGATTCTGGGATAACGCTTCTGTATCTCCTCTCTGGTAATTCCATATCTCTTCGCCAAGTCTAACAGCGCTAGTTCCGTAGGATCTCCGATTCTATCACTTCCTATAAGATAGGCGTCGTTGCAAAGTACGCAACCGTATAACAATTCCCGATATCTATCCGATTCCAAATGCTCTACATCCAGAACCTGCGAATCCACATAGCACTTTCTTACTGTCATCTTATTCTGAGTCAAAGTTCCTGTTTTATCCGAGCAAACCACATTGACTGCTCCAAGCGTCTCTACCGAAGGCAACTTTCTGATAATCGTGTGCACCTTAACCATACGCGAAACACTAAGTGCGAGAACAATCGTAACAATAGCTGCCAATCCTTCCGGAACAGCCGCTACTGCCAGTGAAATCGCTGTCAGTAACATTTCCCCTACGTCTCTTTTCTGAAGAACTGCTACCAGAAATAAAAAGGCGCAAATAAATACCGCCACTACACTCAATACCTTTCCCAAATCTGCCAGACGCTTTTGCAGCGGCGTCATTTCCTCCTTCGTCTCGCTGATCATATCCGCAATATGGCCTATTTGCGTGCTCATACCCGTAGCGACCACCATGCCCTCGCCGCGTCCATAGGACACATTAGTGGACATATAAGCCATATTCTTACATTCTCCAATATTCATTTTTCCGCCCGCCAGATAAGCGGCATCCTTATCCACAGGTACCGATTCTCCTGTAAGCGCTGCTTCTTCGATTTTCAGGCTCATCGTCTTGAGAAGCCTCAGATCGGCCGGCACTTGTCTGCCCGCCTCCAGGCATACGATATCACCCGGCACCAGATCTTCTGCCGCAATTTCCTTCTGCCTGCCATTTCTCTTCACAATAGCATGAGGACTTGTCAGCTTTTTCAGCGCCTCAATCGCCTTAATAGCCTTCCCCTCTTGTACCACGCCAACGAAAGCATTCACCATGATAACTGTAACGATAATCGCTGCATCTCCCACTTCCCCAAGCAGCATAGAAACTGCTGTGGCAACGAACAAAATAAATATGAGAGGATCGTTTAACTGCTCCAGAAATAGAGCTATCTTTGTTTTTTCCTTTTTTTCCTTTAATCGGTTCTTTCCATACTGCGAAAGCCGGCTTAGTGCCTCCGCATTGTCTAATCCCCTCTCCGTATCGCTTCTCAGCATCTGTTCGGTTTCCCGAATCGACTTATTCTCATACATAAATACGCCTCCGCTTGTACTTTGTCCTATGCTTTTATATGCTTGTACGAGGGAAAATATGTATGAGAGATTTCTCAAGACACGAAAAAAGGACATCCACCAAAGATGGATGTCCTTTCCATGTAAAAGGGGAATTTTACATTTGAACTTTCGTTCTGAAATGATTGTAACATACAGATTCTAAAATGTCCATACCTTTTTCAATTTTTTTTGACTTTTTTTTATCTTTTTTTATGCAGATTCTTAACAGTCCAACTTTTTGTCCAATCCATTAAATGAAACAAATTAATTCATCTTATAAAACAAATTAATAGTTGACAGATGAACCAGTTATATGTAAAATAACTAATGTTGATAAGCTATATTTTATATTTGCGCGAGTGGCTCAGTTGGTGGAGCACGACCTTGCCAAGGTCGGGGTCGCGGGTTCGAGTCCCGTCTCGCGCTCTCTAAGAGTCTAGTAAATACTAGGCTCTTTTTTGTGTTGCATATCGTGTTGCATTTACAAAATAAAAGACGCACTCGTAAAGTTGTTATTAATCATTGAACAGAATCTAACGGTCATACTCGTTTTACTAATAGTGGTAACGGCGGCGCTTGGAATGTCCTCCAAAGTGCAGCCTTTTAGATTTAAGAGATATAATCATTTTCTTATTAAGTTCCATATAATACTGTAAAAGTTTCAAGGGGAGTTATCAATATGGATATCAACACTAGCAGATCGCCCAATAATCAAAACGAGTCAAGCCAAGGCTCCGTTGCTTATATTACCGACTTAAGGCAGGAAACCATTGACAACACTCTTTTCTATACGACCAGGTGGACCAGTAAGAATATGCAATTTGCTCTTATGTCTGTACCCGTCAATACAGAAACCGGTTTGGATGTCCACTATAATTCGGACCAGTTTTTTTATATCGAACAGGGAGAAGCATTTATTTTCATGGGTTCTTGCTATGACTGCATTAACATCCAGCATCATGTATTCGAAGGTTATTCTATAATCATTCCGGCTGGTGTATGGCACAATGTCGTGAATATTGGTGGCATTGATTTAAAAATGTTCAGCATCTTTACACCCGCTATGCATACTTATAATACTGTTTTTAGAACATCACAAGAATGGTTTGAATATTATGAGGGGCATAATGCTCGGTTTCCAGAATAGCATGAGCGTCTTAAGGATTCTCAAAATAAAAAACTACTAACTCAATAGTTAGTAGTTTTTTGTCTCCGCTCTAAATCTATATACCGTAAATATTTTACCATCTTTTTTCAAAGGCAATTCTTGTATCGGAACAAAATCCAATAATTGTGACCACACTCATAATACTCTTTTCGAACATTGTTCCTAAGAACTGTTGTATAATTCCAATGAAGCCTAACGGTAATGTTACAATTAGAAATATCGATAATGTAATCATTTCTTCAACCTATTCAATATTTAGCATTACGGTTCTTCCGCTGTTTCCGATGTATCTTCTGCTTCCTCCGACATCTCTGTCGTCTGTTCCACTCTATCCCTATATTTTACCCTGTAAATTCTCTTAAGGGATTCATCGATTCGTTCCTGTGCAATAACGCCTTCCTTTACTGCATTCAACACACCTTCGTATGCCAGCGGGAAGTCTTCCGGCATAAGTATCATATCCGCTCCGGCTTTTATCGCCATAATTGCCGCCTCATCCGCGGCATAATATTCTTTAACTGCGGACATATTCATCGCATCCGTTATTACTATCCCATTATAACCAAGTTCTCCGCGCAGTGCTTCCGTTATTACTTTATCGGACAGAGAAGCCGGAGTATTATCGCCTATTACATTCGGCAGGGATACATGACCTACCATAATAAAATGTGTTCCCGCCTCGATGCCGGCCCGAAAAGGAAGGAAATCTGTCTCTTTCAGTTCATCCAGACTCTTCTCAATAACAGACATTCCTTCATGGGTGTCGTCCGTTGCCGCTCCTATTCCCGGGAAATGTTTCAAGGTAGCACTGACTCCCGTATCCTGCAGACCGCTTACAACTGAAGATACCATATCTCCTACTGTTGCCGGATCGCCGCCAAACGACCGTTTCCCAATCGCCGAATGTTCTGCATCCGTTACCACATCCGCCACAGGTGCGAAGTTTACATTGAATCCCAATTCATAAAGATAAGAAGCGAGTGCCATACCTGTATTATAAGCTGATGTTGTATCGCCCGAAGCTCCGATATCTGCCATATCTCCTATTTCATCCACTTCTATGGAACTGCTGCCAACTCTTCTTACCGAGCCTCCCTCCTCATCTACTGCGAGGAATAAAGGATATTTGCTCATACTTGCCGTATTGGAAAGCATCTCCGTCAGTTGCTCCTTACTCTGAATATTCTGGCTAAAATACACAAGTCCGCCTATGGCATATTCATTCAAAGCATCCTTCGTACCGTCACCTGCCTTAATCGCCTTATCCACTCCGGTAAGCGCTTCCGGCGTAATCATGAACAGGCCGGCTACCTTATCCTCCAGAGGCATCTCCGCAATGCAAGTCTCCACCATTTCTTCCAGCCAGTCCACTTCTTCCACAGGCTCTTGTTCCACGGTCACCGGCGGTTCCACCACCACTTCCTCCTGATTAGAAATCTCCTCAAGCTGTGCCGCTAATTCTTCCGCCTGCTTCTTCTCGGATATATTTTTCATAAGAGTCGTAATACCAATCGTCGCTCCTGTAATAGCTGCTCCCAAAAATATAATAACACAAATATAAGCTATCGCCTGATTGCGGACTCTACGTTTTCTTCTATATTCACGCCGTTCATTAAAATCTCTATTATCTTCCATAGTTCACTCCAACCTATATATTTATAGCTATCATAACCCATTTATTCACATTTTTCCACAGATTTTTTGTTTTCCCTATAGAAATCAAAACATAACGTAGAAGAGGATATTGACTTTTACAATCAATACCCTCTTCTAAACTATGCTATCCAATGGTCTATACCTCTTCTTTCTTATTTCCTTTTCTTACCGTTTATTTCTTTTTTACTGCTTATTTTTTCTTACTATTTTCTTAATTCTTTATTTTGTTATCTTTTGTACTCTTTCCATTTCTCTTTTGTACTACCGTACTGTAACGGTCGATAAATTTTTATCGGATAACTGCATCCAACAACTTCATCTTTTGTCCTGCGTTACCTTTTCTTATGTACTCGACTACTTTTTCTTTTGTTTCTTCATTCTTTTGTACTTCTCAAATTAACGTTTTCGGTGGTCTATACCTCGCTTTCTTTTGTATTTTATCTATATGAATTTCTTTTGTTATGACTACATTATAAGATACAACCTCTTATTTGTCAACACATTATTTCAAAATATATTATATTTTTTCATTATTTGAATTTTTACACCAAATTATTACAATTTAGTTAATAAATGTCTAAATTCACAATCTCTTTGTCCGTTTTTATTATACTATCTCACTTTGTCCATTTTTTCACAATCATTTCTCACATCTTTGTCCATTTTCTCCTTATTCCACAAACTATCCACACCTCTTGCAACCTCTCTAAATTCTAGTATAATATAATTATAATAATAATTCAAAAGGAGGAAAATACCATTCATAATCCTTTTTTAACAGAAGGCGTCCTTACCTTGAATGCCTCCATCAATAAGCTATTCATCGCTAAAATGCCGATTTGTTCCGTTGCCCAAAATCTTACCGGTAAAACCGCGCAAGATATCTTTTCTACTGACCTATTGATAAAAGAAATCAAGGATTCTGCCGGTAAATTACAAATAAATATTGATTCCTTACAGGAAAAATCATTACCATTATATCTGGAAACCTGCCTTGAAGATAAATGTGCCGGGGTTTCCGGAGAAGCTCATCGAATCCTTAAGCTGTTCGGTGAACGGCTGGCAGTCATCTTACTCTGTCTAAAAGAAGGCTCTGCGGAAAATCGTGCCGCCCGTGCGGACTGGAACGACTCCCATTGGTCCTATTGGAATTATCTGGAACAGATTATTTTAGTCGGCGGTCTTGCCAGCCCCCCACTGGGAGAAAAGCTAAAAACTTATATGGAAGAGGTATTCTTCCTTTCCGGCAAAAAGCCATATGATATTTCGCTGGGAAAATCATCCACTTACGCCGGACTCCGCGGATGTGCCGCCTATCTGAAAAGTGATCTTGCTGTTCAGGTGAACATAATTTTCGATTATGGCCAAAGTTTTATCAAACGAAGCTATGTTACGATGGAACAGGGACATATTAAGGATATCATCATCCTGGAAAAAACATTATCGCAGCATGTGCAGTGGGACATCGAAGACCCTCTTGTCGAAAAAAACGAAGCGTTTTTACTCAATGATCATTTTCTTGCGACGATTTCAAAAACGATAAGAGAGGTAGAAAGCAAGGGGCTTACCATTCATCCGCACATTATCTTAAGTATCGCTAATTATGTCAAGGACGGTGTTATTGCCAACCGGGGCGGCTATGGCAAGCTGCGTCTAATCGCTCCCAACTACGCGGATTATCTTGCTAATTATCTAAAGGAAACTCTCAGAAAAGATTATCGCTTCACTTTAATACACGACGGTACCGCTATGGCTGCTGGTTATTCCAGCTATGAAAAAGCAGTTTGTCTTTCTCTTGGCACTGCCTTCGGCGTCGGTTTCCCTTCAAAGCAATCAAATTGTTATATTAATGCAACAAATAGGAGGTAGTACATATGACTCATAAACAAGCTGCGTTCGCTTCGGCAGCGCAAGGAATTATTAAGAATCTGGAAATCAGAGGAATGGAAGGCTATTTCTTCGAGGACTCCGCATCCTGCGTTGATGCAATTATTTCTTCTATACCGGACAATAGCAGTATTTCCTGGGGCGGCAGTGAAACGGTAATAGAAACAGGGCTTATGGATGAAATCAGAAATGGAAACTACACTCTCATCGACAGAGACAGCGTATCTTCAGGGGAAGAAAAACGTAAAATATATGCACAAACTGTACTTGCTGATTATTATTTAATGAGTACCAATGCCATCACTCTTCAAGGAGAATTAGTTAACATCGATGGAAGAGGAAATCGAGTAGCCTTCTTAATTCATGGTCCTGAAAATGTAATCGTTATTGCCGGGATGAACAAACTCGTTACCGATATACATGAGGGAATTAACCGGACGCGCAATATCGCTGCTCCTGCCAATGCAAAACGCCTCGATAAGAAGACACCTTGTAATGCAACAGGCCATTGTGGTGACTGTATGTCTCCCGACTGCATGTGCAGTCAAATCGTCATCACCCGCAGAAGCGGTATTAAAGGACGTATCAAAGTATTTCTGATTGCAGAAGAACTGGGCTTTTAAGCCCAGTTCTTTATATTTTATAATGGGAAACCTCTTTCGTCTCTCAGTGTAAACCTCTGCACCTCCTGACGCAGCATGGCCGCCTGCGCGGACATCTCCTCGCTGGTGGCGGAGTTTTCCTCGGCAGTGGCCGCATTGGTCTGCACCACAGCGGAAACTTGATTCAGTCCTTCATTAATCTGTCCGATGGCGCTGGTCTGCTGCGCAGATGCGTGTGCCACCCTTTCAATGCTCTCTGTCACAGATTGTGCGCTTATCTCCACGGATTGCAGAAGTTCCGCGGTCTGCGAGGTGATTTCTGTACCTCTTTCAACCGTGCAGATAGCAGTTTCAATGAGCTCTGCAATCTGTTTTGCGGCTTCGGCCGATTTTCCAGCCAGATCGCGAACCTCATCCGCCACCACCGCAAAGCCTTTTCCGGCGGTTCCCGCACGGGCGGCTTCAATGGCTGCATTGAGCGAGAGAATGTTGGTCTGGAACACAATATCCTCAATGACCTTGGTGATGCCCGCAATCTGATCCGATGCGGAACCAATGTCGTTCATTGACTCGGTGAGAAGCCTCATCTGCTCATTGCTAGAGGAGACCCCGGCCCCTGCCTGTTTCACATATTCCGTCGCAGTTTGGACATTCCGCATGTTTTCCTCCGCTTGTATGGAGATTTCGTTAATGGAAGCAGTCAGCTCCTCTATGGCAGCTGCCTGTTCGGTGGCACCTAATGCCAGAGCCTGTGCGCCGCTGGAGACTTGATCAGAACCCATTGCGACCTGGTCGGCGGTGCTGTTGATGACCGACATCGCTTCATTCATATTTTCAATCATTTTGTTGAGGGCCTTGTTCATCACATCAGCGTCCGAACGAATTGGGATCGCTACGGAATAATCCCCACCGGCGATTTGTTCCAAAATATCAGCCTGCTGTTTCACGCCATCGGCCATATCCGCAAAAGCACGGATCAATAGAATAATTTCATTGGACGTATCCGTTGTTCTATCAATCTGCCGCCCATCCGCCACCGCAATATTACCAATCGCCATATCGCTTGCCACCTTGGTCAGGATAGGGAGGTCTTGCAGGCGCTTGCGGACAATGACGAGAATCGTGGCACCGATTACCGCGATCAGCAGGACGCCGATGACAATCACAGAGAAGAACAAGGAGTTCGACGTAGCATTCACCGTTTTTTCCGGCACAATACCGCAGACAATCCAGTAGCTGTCTGTATCGCCGATTTTTACGCCGGAGCCTAAAAAGGTCATATTGGTATTGGTAATATCGGAATAGGCGTTAACGGCAAAGGTCCCGCCATTTTGGGTCACTCGTTCAATCTCTGCTTTGTAATTCCCCATCCATGTGGTATCGTATCGCTGCAAAACAAGGCCGGCATCGGGATGTGTTGATATCAGCCCTCCGGGGGACAGGGTGTAAAGATAGCCATCATCGAGAATGGAGCCTGCATTCATCATGTCAATGACATACTCCATGTTGAGATCAACGCCCACCGCCCCGACAGCACGCCCATTCTGCATAATTGGAATGGCAATACTGGTCATCAGCATCGTTTTGCCATTGACAATTTCTTCATACGGGTCACAGATATGTATTTTCCCGCTGTTTATTGCCCCCCGATAAAAATCGTTATCATCAGGATCAGAGCTGTTATAATCCGTCATGGCGCTAATACTGGAACCTCCCCTTCCGTCATCGGTCAGGAGCGGGATAAATCTGCCGGTAGAATCATGGTACGCTGTTCCCGCATACTTAGCATCCTTCCCATCCAGGGCATTAGGCTCCCAGCATGTCCAAATGCTAGTCAGCATATCATTTCCGCTGAGCGCTTTCTCCAGCACAGTTACAATGTCCTCCCGAGGAGTTTGCGAGGTTTTGGCAAGGTCTTGAACAATGGGTGCCACTGATATAAGAGTACCGTAAGAGGACATGGAAATAGCCTCGAACTTATTGCTGTATTCGTTTACTCTGGCCTCCATCAGCCGGGATGTCATGTTTTGTGTGGAGAACCAGGAAATAGTTCCGATTACGCCTGCCATAATCATGATTCCTGCGGCCAATACCGCTAACGCAGGGACCAATATGGATGTTTTAATGCTTCTGTTTTTCATAAATAACCTCCATCATGTAATTACACGTTTTCTGCTGAATGGTTACTTGTAAGGAATCATTCGCCTGAAGCAATTCATTACTCTGAATTGCATGACTCCTATATTAAAGGAACTATATTCCAATTCTTGCCCCTGTTGTAAATTGCTCGAATTTTGTTGTAAACAAGTTTATTTTGTCAACTATTCTCTACAATTGAGTTCCGGAAATGACAAAAAAAGATATTTCACGGAGCTATATGATTCCATGAAATATCCCTTGGGTTCTTTTAATTTGTTAGGTCTATTCCCCATCTTTCTGTGGTAAGCATTGAGGAACACAGACTCTGGCTTCAAAGGTCTTTCGCCCCAGATCGACATCAAACACGACCAATCCTCCCTTACTCTCGGCAATCTCTTTTACAATGGAAAGTCCCATCCCATGCTCTTCCTTTTGCTCTTTTGTGCTTTTTAGCATGCCCTTTTCCAAAAGAATGTTTCCATCAAAAGCATTCACCACGTCCAGCATGGCCCAGCCCTTTTCATTTTGTGCAGTTATTTGAATAAACCGTTCTTCTTTTGGCACTTTTTTGCAAGCTTCCACAGCGTTCGCCGTAACATTGGTGATAATGCGCAGCGATTCCAGCAGAGTCAATTCCGTATGCCTGGGAGCCACCATCTGGCAAGAAAGTCGAATTCCGTGCTCTTCAC
Source organism: Kineothrix sp. MB12-C1 (assembly GCF_030863805.1). Taxonomy (NCBI): domain Bacteria; kingdom Bacillati; phylum Bacillota; class Clostridia; order Lachnospirales; family Lachnospiraceae; genus Kineothrix; species Kineothrix sp. MB12-C1. The sequence goes on along the minus strand of NZ_CP132957.1, from coordinate 3,127,275 downwards.
ATTTAAAGGCCAAATCCTGGAGCACCGCATTGAGGGTTGCACTGTCCGAGTATTCTCTTTTTACAGTTTTTGTTTCTTCCATCGTTCTATACGCTTCCTGAACCACCAACAATGCTTGTTCTTTTTCTCCTGCCTTCAGTAACGTTCCGAGTGTACGCATGACAGAAAAATAGTCATGGCGTAGCCTGCGGAATTTCTCGGTGCTCTTATGATACGAATTATAATAACGCCGTTGGATTTCCAACTGTTCTGCCAAGAACTGACTATTCAGCTTATGTTGCAAAAGCCTTGTTTCTTTTATCGAGTGGTAGATAGAATAGATGAGCATAATGATTATAAAAGCACTCCCGGATAAAGTAATGCCTGTGAACCACAATGCGTCCGGGCCGTAGTAGCGTCCTTGGTTGAGGATGATAAAGGACGGAAGGGCTGCTATTTCATACACAATCACATTTTTCAGAGATGCAGGATTATCCATAAACATACGAAGGTCGTGATCCGGGATGATTGTTCTTCTCATAATCTGAAAGAATACTAAGGCAATAATCACGGAAAAGGTAGTCAGGGTATAGTAGGACTGTGAGTCAAGAGCAAAACCCGGTATCGTATCCTGCACAATCCACGATCCAATGGCTGTGGTAACGCCCCGAAAACAATACAGGCTTAACGAGCATACTCCCGCACCATATAACGCCTGAAGAAAGGACAAGTCGGAGGATAAACGAATTCCCACCGTCATTGCCAACATCAAAACAGGGAGATTCAGCCACAAAAGTCCCAGCAGCTGCACCACATAGTAAGAACCTACAATCAGAATCAGGGCCGGGACAACCATACAGAGTCGCTTGCGGTCACTTGATAAAAGCCACCGATAGTACAATAAAAATACCAGGTAATACAGGATAATAGAAATCGCAGCAGAGATGCTCATATAACGATGCCTCCTTATGGATAATAAATATAGTTGCGGGATATATAGTCTGAAAAGGCTCTTTTTACCTTGTCCATGTATATACCGCCTATTGGCAGCTCTGTTTTATTTTTCAGCACAAGCATTCGTTTTCCAAACTTTGCAATATAAGGAAGGTGAACAAGGTAAGAGCGATGAATTCGAAGAAAGTCTTTGGATGCTAAATCAGCCTCCAACTGCCCCATAATACCGTAAAAGCGAATGGGATCTTTGCTCTCCATATGATGAAGCAGAATTTCCCGGTTCATTACTTCAAAGAATGTAATGCACCGGAAAGGTATGCTTGTCATTACACTATTGAATTCGCATATAAAAAGTTCCTCCTTTTGTCGATTGACCTGCTTCACTGCCCGGAGAAATACCTGTTCAAATTGCGAATCCGTTATTCTCCCTTTGAGCAGGTATTGGACAGCATGTACATCGAATGCTTGCGCCATATAATCCGGACAATTCGTTAAAAAAACAATTTGAGCATAAGACCCGGAGTCCCGCAAAGCCTGGGCTGCCTCCATTCCGTTGGTTTTATCCATGATAATATCCAGATACAGGATGTCCACATGTCGCTTGAATTCGCATATTTCACAAAGAAGCGCCTCTGCGCTGGTAAAACAGGACAATTGAATTTCCATTTGATTTTTCTTAGCACATGCCCTGATCTTCCCAGCACATGCTTTTATGTCCATCGGATTATCATCACACAAAACAACTTGCAGCATATATCGTTACCTCCTCCGCCGCCTGGAAGAGAATGAAACGCTCTGTTTTTATGATTTCTTCCTCGTATCCATGCGCTACAGCTTCCTATCTTCCAGTATAAAAAAAGGACCACATTGATTCTTATCCATGATGTAAATTATGTAAATTTTGGTGCAGAAACAAAAAACACTTCCAAAACTATCATTTTCTTAATAATAGTAGTTTTTAACTATTGCGGCAATACAATTACCTTCTTATAATTCGTGATATAAATCATATACGATGTAAAATCTATTATAAAGGGGGTATTTGTATGATGTACGAAGATTTTGTCCCGGAAAGATTGGCACAGCTACGCACACAAAAGGGCGTGTCAGCACGTGATATGTCTTTATCACTGGGACAGGCCGATAATTATATTAACAACATTGAAAACAAAAAGTCCTTTCCATCCATGAAAGCGTTTTTTTACATATGTGAATATCTGAAGGTAACGCCACAAGAGTTTTTTGAGATGGATAACCGTTACCCAGGACGATTAAACGAACTCATGGAACGGGCGAAAATGTTGAGTGATAAGGCGCTGGAGCATATCACCGGGATTATAGATGAAATCAATAACAAAAAATAAAATATGGAAACATGAAGAACCTTGCACACACAGAAGTGACGAATAAGGTAACTATTCAGCATATCTGCGCACTTGCCGAATAAGGCAACAAAAAACCGCAAAGCAGAAAATTTGCTTTGCAGTTCTTTGTTTTTGCCTTTTTCTATGAAAAGCTGTTGAAGATATGCATATTAAAACAGTCCTAGATTAAAGGATATTTTTCCGTCAACTTCTGAACAATCGTTCTCGCTTCCGGAATCTTCTCCTCACCACCCTTAATTACCAGTGCGATCGCTTCTGCAATCTCATCCATATCGTCAGCATTCATACCGCGTGATGTTATCGCCGGCGTTCCCAGCCTAATACCGCTTGTTACGAAGGGAGACTTAGGATCGTTGGGAATTGTGTTCTTATTGGCAGTAATATGTGCTTCATCAAGCAACTTCTCCACCGCTTTTCCTGTCAAATCGAAATTCGTAAGATCTACCAACATCAAATGATTGTCCGTACCGCCCGACACAATCTGGATTCCTCTGTCCAACAGACCTTTGCAGAGTGCTTGTGCATTATCTATAACACCTTTCTGATAGATCTTAAACTCTTCGGTAAGCGCTTCCTTGAAGCAGACTGCCTTAGCTGCAATCACATGCATCAAAGGTCCGCCCTGGATTCCCGGGAATATCGCTTTGTTGAAATTGTATTTATCGGCCGCTTCTTGATTCGCAAGAATCAAACCGCCTCTGGGACCTCTCAGTGTCTTATGTGTGGTCGTCGTTACTACATCGGCATAGGGCATAGGGTCCGGATGCAGTCCCGCTGCAACAAGTCCGGCGATATGCGCCATATCTACCATGAATACAGCACCCACTTCATCCGCTACTTCTCTGAATTTCTTAAAATCGATGGATCTCGCATAAGCGGAAGCACCTGCTATAATCATCTTAGGTTTTGCCTCCAATGCGATTTCTCTTAATTTATCATAATCGATAAAACCTTCGTCATTTACTCCGTACGGAACAATATTGAAATATTTACCGGAAATATTTACCGGGCTTCCGTGTGTCAGGTGGCCGCCATGGGCAAGGTTCATACCCATAATCGTATCTCCCGGCTCACAGATCGCAAACTGAACCGCAAGATTCGCCTGAGCACCTGAGTGAGGCTGTACGTTGGCATAGTCGCAGCCAAACAACTCTTTTGCTCTTTCGATCGCCAGATTCTCTACCACGTCCACACAATCACAACCGCCGTAATATCTCTTTCCCGGATATCCTTCCGCATATTTATTGGTAAGGGGGCTTCCCATTGCTGCCATAACCGCTTCGCTCACCCAGTTCTCCGATGCAATCAGCTCAATATGGGTATTCTGTCTGTTCTGCTCGTCCACAATCGCCTGAGCGATTTCAGGATCAACTTTTTTTACTTCTTCCAATGAATACATATCCTCTTCCTCCGTCCTCTTTATTACGCTAAAGGCAATAGTTCGGTTCCCTCACTATTACATTAGAAAATCCATTGAAATCACCTTCGGTGATGGGATTTTCACTTGCTGTTCCACATATTCTTACGGTCAGTGCAGTAAATGCACAGACCTGTTGAATAGTTAACCTAAAGTTCACATTGAAGTATATCATACATTTTTCAGAATGAAAACTACAATCACCGAATATTCTATTAAGGAAAATTACCTTAAGGAAAATTAAGAATTTTATGAGTAATGTCTTATTTACTTCCCTACCAAATACTGATAAAATGGGGATTGATTAAGATATGGCTACATATTGATAAGATAAAGGTGAACTATGTACTATGTAATTGTGAATCCCGCCTCCAAATCCGGACGCGGACGTCAGATATGGATAAAGTTGGAGCGGATATTTGAGGATAACAATATCCCATACAAAGTTGTTTTTTCCAAAGAAGCAGGACATGTTGAACGAGTTGTGTCAAAACTGACTGCCCCTCTTGCCGAAGATCCGGACGCTGCCCCCATTAAGCTAATTATACTCGGGGGTGACGGTACGATGAATGAGGCGCTGCAGGGCATACATGATTTCGACCGCATATGGCTCGGTTATATCCCTACCGGTTCAAGCAACGACCTGGCCAGGGATTTACAACTCCCCAAGGAACCGGAAACCATTCTTTCTTCTATTTTAGAAGGAAAGATTGTTCGCACTATGGACTTCGGGACTCTTATCTACGATAACGGACCGGGAGAACGTTCCGCACTTTCCACTGAGCCGGTCGCAGATACACGCCACTTCTGTGTAAGCAGCGGTATCGGTTTCGATGCTGCCGTATGCGAGAATGCGCTTTCCTCCAGTTTCAAAAGTACCTTAAATAAATTCGGACTCGGAAAGCTGATCTACTTGAGCATCGCTTTAAAACAACTGATTAATGCTCAGTATAATCCTTGTGATATCTATCTGGACAATTCCACGGAACCGATTCATTTTGACCGATTCCTATTTACTTCCTTTATGATTCATAAGTATGAGGGCGGCGGTTTTAAATTCTGCCCGACGGCCGATGCTACCGACGGAATGCTCGATTTATGTGTTATTGGCAATATTCCAAAATGGCTGATTCCCTTCGCTCTTCCTACAGCTTATTATGGAAAACATTATATCTTCCCGCAGCTTAAGCACTATAGAGCAACCAAGGCAAGGATTATCACATCCTCCCCGTTATGGGTACATACGGACGGCGAAGTATATGCGAAAGCCGATAGCCTTACCATTACTTGTACCTCACAGAAAGTTAATATGATGATGTAATATAGGGACTATCTCTACGAAAGGCTGGTTATCATTTATGAAAAACTTTTATTTAAAATACAAACACGCAATACCTCTTCTCCTTTACGGAATTTTTTATATGTCATGGTTTATATATCTGGAGCGAACGATCACCAAGAACTATCGGGTGATTCATGTGTCTTTGGATGATTATATTCCTTTTTGTGAATTATTTGTCATCCCTTACTTTATCTGGTTCCTATATGCATCCTTCGTGGTACTTCTCTTCTTTTTCAAAAACAAAGAAGATTACGCCAGAGTATGTGTGTTCTACTTTACAGGTATGACTATTTTCCTTATTATATCCGCGCTCTTTCCTAACGGCCATCATCTGCGCCCGACTGTTATGCCCAGAGATAATATTTTCACTCATTTAACGGCATATCTATATAGCACGGATACCTCTACCAATTTGTGGCCCAGCATTCATGTATATAACTCCCTGGGCGCACACTTTGCCATTGCGAAGAATCCCTATCTTTCCAATAAGAAATGGGTGGTACGCAGCTCCTTGGTTATATGTACTTCGATTATACTTTCCACTATGCTTATCAAGCAGCATTCCGTGTTCGATGTGGTTACCGCATTTATTCTCGCCGCTGTCATGTACGGCGTCGTATATAAATATGACATTGTTACTGCTTATAAAGAAAGAGCACTTGCGCGAAAAAAGACAGCACCTCAGGCCAATTAGGTCCGGTGCTGTTTTTATTTCGATTTCTAATTAAATTTGAAAAAACGCTGACAGATGCGGTATCCTTCTACCGATATCTTTCTTCCGCCTTTTCCCGGAAGATGCATAGAATTTCCTAAAATACCATATCGTAGTTTACGATACAACCATTTATCTTTCTGGTGAATATAATCCCATAACTCTTTTTTCTTCGATAGATGTTCCTCGCTGCCGCCCCGGATAAGAAGTATGGAAGAAACAGTCGTTATAATTTCCAAATAGTTAATCATATAATTCTTCATCTTGCGGTTCGCTTTAATCTTCGCTTTATGCTCCGCCATATAATCGACCATGATCTTATTCACTTTAATCTGTTGGTCGATTCTGGATATCATAATCGTCTCATTGACTGACTGTCCATCCCTACCTATATAATAACGATAGAAATTTACATCCAGATAAAACATATTCTTCACAAAGGGAAGAGGCTCGAACACAAATAGGTTATCCACATAGAAGGTATGTTCAGGAAGCTTCAGTCCACAGTCTTTGAGCAGCTTCGTCCTGAAGATGACCGAATGCATTAGGATATACTGTCCTTTACGGAAATATCGGATATCGCTCCATGTAAACATCTCATTGTGCGGGAGTGCGTGGCGATAACGCATCACTTTATTTCTCTTCTCACCCTCTTTTTCATAAACAAAGTTGCTGATAAGCATATCCAGCGACTTTTCACCTCCGGCAAGTTCACGTAGAGTATCCAGAATCTCCCGATAAGCATCCTCTTTCACCCAATCATCGCTGTCTACCACCTTGAAAAAAAGGCCGGAAGCATGTTCGATACCCGTATTTACAGCAGAGCCATGGCCGCCGTTTTCCTTGTGTACCGCACGTACGATAGATGGGTATCTCTTCTCATATTCCTCCGCAATTTGTGCTGTTCCATCCTTAGAACCATCATTTACAATGATGATCTCCACATCTTCACCACCGGTTAACAGTGATTCCACACACTTTCTCATGTATCCCTCAGAATTATAGCAGGGGATCGCAATCGTTAATAACTTCATATTCTTCCTCCGCACCAACCGTCATCATGCCGATTGATTTTATTCGAAATAACACTTTAATTATACAATGCTAAAACAGACAATACAACTTAAGTATATCTAAACTCCCAACTTAATATCCAGATATTTTGCATAAACAGCATAAGCGGCAGGAATTGGATAATTTTCCTGCGCTTCCTTTTTATCGATAAATATCCAGCCCGCCTTTCCGGCAGCAGAAGAAGAACTTTCCAGCTCATCCACTCGTACCGCATATCCTTTCATATGCCATTCCCTATGAGAAAAAATATGCTTCGCCTCTCCAATCGGCTGAATGCGAAGAACCTTCAATCCCATAGCTTTCAGAGCCTCCAGCACCTCTTCCTCGTGGCGATATCCTTCCAACATCGGGAAACCATACATCCCTGCAAGAAGCCCTTTATCCGGCCTTCTCTGAAATGCCGCCTTATCCTCATCCCTGATAACGAGCACAGTCTTTTCCTCAATGAGTCTTTCCTTCTTCGATTTCTTCTTGGGGAATTCCGATGTCCTCTCTTGCAAGTGAGCCTCACAAAGCGACTCCCATGGACATTCTTCACATTTTGGCGTTCCATTGGGTATACATACCATGGCTCCAAGTTCCATAAGCGCCTGATTGAAATCGCCCGGTCTATCGGAGGGGATTACCGCAGCAAGTTCCTTTTCCACCCGGCTCTTCGTCTTCTGGGATAAAATATCCTCCCCGTCCAATCGCAGCCTGGAAAGGATGCGAAGTACATTCCCATCTACTGCAGGCACTGCCTTCTGATAAGCGATCGATGCCACCGCACCCGCTGTATAGCTGCCAATTCCGGGAAGAGATACCAACTCTTCATATTCCGTCGGCATCACACCATCGTATTTCTCCATAATCATCTGCGCCGCGCGCTTTAAATTACGGACACGGTTATAATAACCGAGTCCTTCCCATAATTTCACCAACCGATCTTCCTCAAGTTCCGCTAAACTCGCGACATCCGGCACTTCCTGAATAAATCGATCAAAATAAGGCTTCACTGCCTCTACCCTCGTCTGCTGCAGCATAATCTCCGAAAGCCAGACATAATAAGGTATCGGATTCTCTCTCCACGGAAGGATTCTCCTTCCTCTGTCATACCATGCGAGCAAAGGCTTCGCGATGGCATCCATCTTAGAAAGCATTACCGGCACTTCATCTACAATTTCCATTCCCTCCGGCGTTACCTCACAGTCATAGGCAAGAATCTTCACGCCCGCCTCTCTCGCCCTTATAAGTGCTTCGGCAAATTCAGGCTGTGTCTCCCTATTCGGAGCAAAAAATTCCACAGCCTTCATCTGCACTACTAATATAATGTAAGCCTCATATCCTTCTTTCACCGCTTCCATCAGCTCTTCCACGTGCTTTAATGCGCGCTGTGACGGCGCATCGGGAAAATATACGGCATTGTCCTTCTCCAGCGTTACACCCTTCACTTCCAGAAAAATCTTCTCCGATTCGGTCTCCACATAAAAATCAAACCGGGATTTTCTATAAGTCTTTTCCGGGTATATATCTACTAATTTCGGAAACAGCTTCTTCTTTGTCAACCATTCGTGCACCGCTTTATTCGGTGCGGAGGAGTCCATATTTATCATACGGTCCCCCTTTTTCACCGCCACCAAATCATACGCAGTGGAACGCTCCTGCTTATCGCTCTTCTCCAAATAAACTACCGCATTCTCTCGCAGCAATTCTTTACATCGTCCTGTATTCTTTACATGGACCCGCTCTTGTTTACCCTCTATCTCCACATAAGCGATAAACCGGTTCGGACGGGATAAAAATCTCCCTTCCACAATATTCCTATATTTCATATAAATAACCATGCTTTCTATTATTATCTTAACCGTTTTCCCTCAAATCTTTCGAAGGTAAGCAGACAATTTCTCAACTCCTCATATCTTTCCTCCACCGGCCCGGGCTTCACTTCCACATCCGTAGCAATCGCCATCACATTGATCATATCATCTGTAATGCGATGCCTAAGCCCTGTCAAAATATTCAATCGCTCTTCATAATTATCCGCATCGAGGAACTCGATTACCATAGGGTCTATATTCAACGATTCTTCATTAGCTTCAACCTGTGAGCTGCCGGCATCGTTTGCTTTCATCTCCTGTCCGAAAACATCTCTCTCATCCACTTTCTTCTCTACAATTTCCAAATCTACAGCCTTGAAACACTCTCCGTCTTTCACATCCGAAGAAACTACCTCGAACCGATATTCCTGCGATGCTTGGGGATACTTCTCCTTATCTACCTTTTCCAAGAACATATCCATGGGCCTCGCATAGACCCCATAATCTCCATACATCGCCTGATAGATAACCAGCATTTCCCCTGTCTCCGAATGCTTGGCTATGGTAATGATCTGATAATGATTCCCTTTAAAGTGCTTATATATTTCATGTGCCTGCGGTATATGCTGCATATTATTTCCTCACTTTTTCATATGTTTAATGAATATTGGCAAAGCGTAACGGTTCAGTAACCTCACCGTTATAAAAAAACTTTTATGAAGCGCTGTACTTCACAATAAGAAGTTCCACGCTCATCATATCGTTTATCTTCCCAGTCTTCACAGCTTCTTCTGCCTCTACACAGGCTTCAAGGGCGCTGCGCAAATCAGAAAGACGAAACTTTGCGGACTGTGTGACGTATTTCCCGGCAATAAAAGGCAAAAGCCCTGCCTTCCCACCGATTTTCTTATTATCATAACCCTTTCCCTTCATTTCTTTCACCTGAAGGAGCATATTATACTGTCTGGCTATTAAGAAGAGAATGCGCATCGGCGGCTCCTTTAAAGCGAGCAAGTCGTAATACAGATTCAGCGCTTCTCTCTGCTTCTTATCCGCAATAGCATTCACCATATCGAAGATATGATTGCTCACTCTATGGGTACAAATATCTTCAATATCCTGTTCTGTCACTGCCTCTTTCTCCATGCAGTAACACATTAATTTCTCCAGCTCTTTACGGATATTCTCCATATCCGTCCCTGTTTTCTCCATAAAATAGCGAAGTGCAGGCTCGGATATCTTCTTATCTTCCTTCTTAATCATGCCGAGAATCCATTTTTGAAGTGTGGCTTCTGTCTGTGCCGGGAACTCCACCGCTGTTCCCTTGGAGGAAACTGTCTTGAAAAGTTTACTCCTTTTATCCACTTCTGCCTCTACAAAAACGATATAAGCTGTCTGTGCCGGCTCATTCAAATATTCCGCGATCTGCTCGCCTCCATGCTTGAAAAGTCCGCTGTTTTCAATAATAATAACGCGTCTGTCCGCGAAAAAGGGCATCGTCTCCGCAAGATCGATTACTGATCCCGCAGAAATATCCTTCCCTTCAAAATAATTATAATTCATCGTATCTTCCTCACTCATCAGGGCATTTTTAAGCCTGTCCCGATACTGTTTGCGAAGATACGACTCTTCTCCATACAAAAGATATATATTCTTAAATTGACCCTCTTTTATATCCTCATTAATACGCTGCATAAACTCTCCTTCACTGTCAAATAGGTTATCCCCTCATCCACTCTCCTGCCATGGTAATCCATTTCTGACAACGAGGTTCTATTCCAAAGCCATCACTTTTCACCATGGTTTCTTCATTTGCCAGTGCCAATCCGTGTGCCCCCTCCGGAAAGATATGTACTTCCATGGAAATACCTTGTTTTCTCATTGCTTCTGCCAAAAGCAATGTATTTTCCACCGGAACCACATCATCGGCATTCGTATGCCATACGAACACCGGCGGCATATCTTTCGTCACCCGTTTTTCAAGGCTCAAATATTCATTTAACTCTGGAGTATTCTTGCTCCCCATCAAATGCTCAAAGCTACCGCGATGTGCAAAATCTCCCGATGTAATTACAGGATAAGCTAAGATCAGACCGCTAGGCCTTATATCATCCGCCGCCAATCCCGTTTCCCTTTCCAGCCACTCTTCCTGCCAATAAGTCCCCAGGCTTGCAGCAAGATGCCCTCCTGCAGAAAAACCCGCTATCACCACTTTATCACTTTGAATTCCATATTCTTCCGCATGCTCCCGCAGATAATTCACACTCCATGCCAATTCACACAATGCTTGGGGGAACTCAACCGGCGCTACACTGTAACGAAGCACGCAAGCATGGAATCCCATTGCCAGGAATTGCAAAGCAATCGGTTCTGCCTCTCTGTCGGAAGTGAATTCATAACCGCCTCCCGGGCAAATTAAAACTACCGGTCTTTTACGATTACTGTCCATTTCCTGTGAATTATCTTGAAAATAGGTATATAACTTCGCCTCCGAATGCTTTTTTGTCACTACAGAAATAACTCCATATCTCATAATCTCATCGCTGCCTCTGCAGCCTTCCCTTCCTAATAATAATACTATTCTAATACTATCGCATTATTAATTCAACCATAGAACAAAAGTGTGCTTCGCACACTCTCGCGATTCAAACTTTTGGCAGCACAGCTTTTGTTCCGCGCGCGTAGCTGCGCATCAATCGGTTCTTTAATAGGAGCACTTTTCTATTAAAGAACAAAAGTGTGCTTCGCACACTCTCACGATTTAAACTTTTGGCAGCACAGCTTTTGTTCCGCGCGCGTAGCTGCGCATCAATCGGTTCTTTAATAGGAGCACTTTCCTATTTATAGAACAAAATGCTGCCTACCACAGAATATCCTGCGGTAAACAGCATCTAAAATCAACTTCTTATTAAATAGTCAAATGCGCCCAGGGCCGCAGTCGCTCCGGAACCCATAGCAATAATAATCTGTTTGTACACACTATCAGTACAATCTCCTGCCGCAAACACTCCCGGGAGGCTTGTAGCATTGTGATTATCCACAACAATCTCTCCGATTCGATTCCGTTCCACCGTATCACCTAACCACTCTGTATTAGCCACAAGACCAATCTGAACGAATACTCCTTCCAGTTCCACGTGATGGTTTTCCCCTGTATCGCGGTCTGCGTAAGTAATCCCATTCACCTTCTGATCTCCCGTAATTTCCTTGGTCTGAACATTTTTCACAACCGTTACATTGGGCAGACTGTAAAGGCGTTCCTGAAGAATAGCATCTGCTTTCAGCTCCGGCATAAATTCGAGAACCGTTACATGAGAGGCAATACCTGCCAAATCGATGGCTGCTTCAATACCTGAATTACCGCCTCCGATTACCGCTACCCTCTTATCTTTAAAAAGAGGACCATCGCAATGAGGACAATAAGCAACTCCTTTGTTCTTGAATTTCTCTTCTCCCGGTACTCCTACATTTCTCCATCGGGCACCTGTGGAAAGAATTACCGTCTTACTTTTTAAAACAGCACCGTTTTCCAATTCGACTTCCAAGAGTTCTTTTCTTTCCAGACGCTTCACGCGTTTAGAACTCATAATATCTATATCGTATTTTCTCACATGGCGTTCTAAGGTGTCACCGAACTCAGGGCCTTCCGTATATTCCACGCTGATTAAGTTCTCTATTCCTAAAGTCTCTCTCACCTGCCCGCCGAAGCGTTCAGCAACAATTCCTGTACGGATACCTTTGCGCGCCGCATAAATGGCTGCGCTGGCTCCTGCCGGACCGCTTCCGACTACAAGCACATCAAAAGGTTCCTTTTTCTCGAACTCGGAAGTATCAGACGCACTACCTAATTTCTCCAGAATTTCTTCCAACGTCATCCGACCGCCACCGAACTCTTCCCCATTTAAGTAAACGGTCGGTACAGCCATAATATCCTTGCTCTCCACCTCTTCCTTAAATATCGCACCATCCACCATAGTATGGCTAATTCCGGGATTTAAGACGCTCATCACATTCAGAGCCTGTACTACCTCCGGACAGTTATGGCAGCTTAAGCTGATATACGTTTCAAAATGGTATTCACCTTCGAGTTTCTTCACCCGGTCAATTAACTTCTCATCCACCTTCGGCGCTCTTCCGCCCACCTGTAAAAGGGCCAGGACCAACGAGGTAAACTCGTGGCCCAGGGGAATTCCTGCAAAAGAAACTCCGCTATCCGCTTCTACCCGGTTAATGCTGAAGCTCGGGGTTCTTGGCAGCGTTGTCTGCTCCTTCTTAATTCTTGGAGACATGTCAGCCAACTCATCGATTAAGGATATCATATCCCCCGATGCATTATCGGACCCCGCGCTGACTTTAATCAGCACATCATTTTCCAAAAGCTTCAAATATTCTGCTAATTGTCCTCTAATTTCGTCATCTAGCATCATAATACTTGCTCCTTAGATCTTTCCTACTAAATCAAGACTTGGTTTCAATGTTGCTCCGCCCTCTTTCCATTTCGCCGGGCATACTTCATTGGGATTCTTCCTTACATACTGGGCAGCCTTCAGCTTATTGATCAGAATGCTTGCATCACGGCCAATATTTCCCGCATTAATCTCTACTGACTGAATTACTCCATCCGGATCGATGAGGAACGTTCCTCTATCTGCCAAACCGTCAGCTTCGATTAACACATCGAAATTACGGCTGATTTCATGGGAAGGATCTCCAATCATAACATAAGTCAGCTTGCCGATTGCTTCCGAGTGGTCATGCCATGCCTTGTGAGTAAAATGCGTATCTGTAGAAACAGAATAAACCTCAGCTCCAAGCTTCTTAAACTCCTCATAATTATCTTGTAAATCTTCTAACTCTGTCGGGCACACAAACGTAAAGTCAGCGGGATAAAAGCAAACAATACTCCACTGTCCTTTAAAATTCGCATCCGATACCTCTACAAATTCCCCGTTGTGATAAGCCTGCGCCTTAAATGGTAATACCTCTTTTCCTACTAATGACATAATCATTTACCTCCTGTTATTTTATATTTTTGATTAGTTAAAAAGTTTTTAATTAGTTTAACAATTTTAATAACTTTAGATTTTTAATTATTTAAAAATTGTTATTAATATTATTTATTTAATAATAGTAATCATTACTATAATTATAATTCCAATATATAGTAAGAGTTTTCAATTGTCAAGTGATTTTATAAAAATTTTTATATAAAATTAAATTGTATCTTCTCATCAGCGAAATGTCTCCACCCTCATTCTCGTCCCATCGGTCCATACTGTAATCGCACCTCCCTCTTTTGTCATATATATATCACACTCTTCCTTTTCCAAACGTTCCAACAGTTCCTCATGCGGATGCCCATACCGATTGTTCTCCCCACAAGAGATAAGTGCTATTTTCGGTTGCAGTAATTCAAGTATCTCTTCATCGGTAGAATACTTCGAGCCATGATGGGCTACCTTCAAAAGTGTAATTCCCTTTTCCCAATCCGCTTCTTCTCTTATGGCTCTTATGCTTCCTTTTACCTTCTCTTCCCCTGCCCCTTCTACGTCTCCTGTAAAAAGAGCCTGGAAGCTGCCATAGGTAAGGTAGAGAACGAGAGAATATTCGTTCGCCTCTTTTGTATGATAATCTTCCTCAGGGTGCATACAGAGTATTTTCATACTGCCATCTGTGAACTGCTGTCCCCTGCTCATATACTTCACAATAATCCCTTTTTCCTCCGCTTCCTCCTTCAAACTTCGATACCGTTCATTTCTCGATCCTTCCTCCACATCGGGAAGGATTAGGCATCGTATATCAATTCCTCCTTCTCCTGCCCCCTCTATCAAAGTTGCAATACCATTACAATGGTCTTCGTCCGCATGGGTTACGAATACAGCATCCAAACTTCCCACTCCCTGGGATTTCAAATAAGGAAGAATCTGATAGCTTCCCACATCAGTTTTACTCGTACTCCCTCCATCTATAAGATAATTCTTTCCCATATCGCTTCTTATATGTATACTGTCTCCCTGCCCTACATCGATCGCTGTTACGGAAAGCCCGCTCCCTCCCCGGAATACGAGAAGAGATAGAGATAACAGTACCCATTGCAGCTTCCACCATCCGGACATCTTTTTCCCGATTATAGCCAGTACCGCCATAAGGAGTATGTAGGCTTCCACCTGCCATAATTGTGGCTTTCCGACAATGTAGTTTCCATAAGATGCCTTTTGACATAAGATACAGCTTTCCTCATAGATCCAGAGAATTGCCGCATTAAGGTAGGCTGCCTTCTTCCCTATCCAGGGAAGCAGGCCACCTGCCAGCATACAGAACATACCGTTATACATCACAATGGTCGCAAGGGGAATGATGAGAAGATTGAGAAAGATAGAATAAAGAGGGAACTGATAATAGAAAAAGAGATGAACCGGGAGCTGAATAAGAGCGACTACAATTCCGGATAAAAGAGCTTCATAAAATTGATGAAGGACCTTCGTCAGATTCTTGCATCTCCCCCTTTTCTCTTTCCTCCGAAAAACAGGGACTAGTAAGCCGAGAGCTGCTATCGCACTAAAGGAGAATAGAAAGCCGCTGTGCTCCACATATCTTGGCTGCTCTACCAGCAAAAGTACCGCTGCCAACATAAGAGCAGTGAGCATATCATAAGTACGCCCGACTAATTTGGCCGACAAATGCAATCCGAACATTATAATGGCTCGTACCGCGGAGGCTCCCATCCCGGTCATAATTCCATAACCGCATATGACAATAATACAAAAAACAGCACTAACTTTTCCGGGTATCCGGCATAGGGTGAACAGCCTATATATCCCCATTCCTATCATAGAAATATGAAGTCCTGATATGGATAAAATATGTATGATTCCACTCTGCTGATAAAGCTGCTTAATTTCTTTATCCAGATTTCCTGTATCGCCCAGCAGCATTGCTTTCATAATTGAGGCATCTCTTTCAGAGAAGCAGCGTTCCAGCGTATGTGTGAATTTCTTCTTCACAAGATAAAGGCCTTCTCTCCATTTGCTGTACTCCACACTTCTGGCTTCTACACTCGCCTTATTCAATTTAAAGTCCAGCTTCATAATATGATGATATCTTCTCATATCGAATTCTCCCGGATTAGTCGCTTCTGAAAAACATTGAATGACACCCTCCACTCGTACTCTGCTTCCAATGGGCGGCTCCGTTCCGGCTTCCATATAACACATAATATTTTGTAATTGATTTTGAGGAATATTGATAGAATCGTTTGAAATATGAATTGATGTCAGATAGAGGACAAGCGCCTCTGTTGAAGATTCTCCTGAAGTTTCCCCCGAAGAATCATTTTTTGAAAAATGATAGATTGTATTATTTCGCTTTGTAAAACTTCGATATTCTTTTTGGTACACCTGACCTTCCACTGTCAGCCTCTGCCCATCCCACCTTCCATAATCAGGGACAGGCATCGGCATTAATCGCATACACCAGACGAGCACGGCAGTGAAAATCAGGCAAAGCAGACACAATGGTCTTTTCATTTACTTCCCCCTCTTATCATAATCTCCCTAGCCTTACTCGGCTGTCGTTACAATATCCAGATTTCGTTCAAACGGCATAACAAGACTTATATTTTCCCGAAACATAAGATTCGTCTCTCCATCCACTGCAATCTGTACCTTATTGACATTGGGCAGCTCCACAAGAGAATTAGCTAACGAATATATGGTAACCTCCGATGTTACATTGCTCGTAGTAGTTAGAAATTGTTCGCTTAGATTCACATAACAAATACCGTCTTTAATCGTAGCGCTTATTACTTTCGTATCCGGATTTATAGTAGGATAAATTTCATTCTTCATCTGTTCACTGGGACCGGAAATCAACTGCTCTACAATGAGTTTTTCCATAGAAATATTAGTGTTATAAACGAGCTTTCTGCTTGCCCCGATCAGTTTATTCCCCTCCTTATTCGCGAAATAAAGCCGAAGGGTAGCCTTTTCATGAGAGTTGATCTCGCTGCCCGCATTATCGATGAACATATCCGCCGACATTGTTAAGAGCACATTGCCGTCATTATCCGTAAGAGGAACATCGTTAACATAAAAGGAAACATAATCGATTCCTTTCACCTGAGTCATCGTCCGTACAATTGCCGCACGTACTAGAACTTCTGTCGTAACGGGCAACTCTTTGTAATGTTCATCGAGATTAAGAATAAGCTGTCCTTCTTCTACCGAATAGTTAAGCAGCTTATATTCTCCTGCCAATGGCGGCTTATATTCCAGCTTTTCCGGAGTATCGGAAAGTTTCGCCAACAACTCCTCAATCAAACCACTTTGCTCCGTAGTATTTACAATATATTCCTTGGAAATAATCTTTGTCTCATCCTTGTTAACCCCATATAGCTTATAAATCCTACTTTTATCCACCACTTCTTCCCCTCCGCAGGACGTCATTACGAAGAGCAGACAAAACATCATAAGCAAAAATATGAACTTTTTCTTCATTAACACTCTCCTTTAAGCTGTGACGTAATTAAGCGGCAGCTTCACCGTAAAAGTAGTACCTTCCCCCTCCACACTGAATGCTTTAATCGATCCTCTATGCATCAATACCGCATTCCTGGCAATGGAAAGTCCAAGCCCGGTTCCGCCGATTTCCCTCGAATGAGATTTATCCACCCGATAGAAACGCTCATAAATCTGTTCCAGGGAATCTTCCGGAATACCAATACCTGAATCCATAATTTCCAAGGTAAAGAATTGATAATCCGCATCTAAAATAACCTTAACCCAGCCTTGCTCATGATTATATTTAATCGCATTTTCCACCAGGTTGGTAATAACGAGCGTCAACTTCACCTCATCCACTTCCGCCACTACCGGGCGTTTGCTTTCGAAGATAACCTCGATATCGCGCTTTCTCGCAATCGGGCGCAAGCGCTTCAAGATAATCTCCGTTAACGCATTGATATCCACTACACTTATATTTAATGCCGATACCTTTTTATCCATTTTCACAAGAGCGAGCAGATCGTTAATGATCTTATCCTCTCTATCGATTTCTTCCGCAATATCCACCAGGAATTCCCGATACAGCTCCTCCGGTACATTTTCCTGCGACAACAGGGCGTCCGCCAATACTTTCATGGAGGTAATCGGTGTTTTTAACTCATGGGAGACGTTGGATACGAACTCTTGCCTAGAATTGTCTAATACTTTCATCCGATTGACCAACTGATTAAATGCATCTACGATATGCTCTGTTTCCAAGTAATCAGAGACAGAAACCGGCTCGTCCGTAAACCCTTCCTTCACTTCGCTAATGGCCTTCGTTACCCTGTCGAAGGGCCTGATAAGCACCTTGGAAAGCATAAAAGCGATGACGAAGATAATAAACAACATGAGAATTTCCATAATCATTGCCTTACGGCTCAGAATATCTATCGTCGTCATAATGTTATCCGTGGATACTCCCGTCAACATAACGCCCCTTACCGTATCTTTTTTCTTATTTCCTTCCTCTGACTGCTCATCCGCCTTAGCCTCTATAATCGGAGTAGTCATTTCTATATAGCCATTCTCCTTATCATAGTTGGATACACCTTTTCCTTCTTTCAGGCACTTTATTACCTCCTCGGTAATAATTGTTTTGCCCTCACCTATGGCATAAGTATCTTTAATAACTTTCAGATTGGAATTAATAATGATAACACGGCCATCGTAAAGATTGGATAATTGCTCTAACTCCGCGTTAATTACTTCAGAAGAGGTATCGTGCAGATAATTGTATGTAATCAGATGATTCGCAATAATCTTCAACTGATTCTGCACATCGGACATACGCAAATTGACAGCACGGTCTTCATAGTTCTCTAATATGGCATACCGAATAATCATACTCGGAATCATACCGATCAGGAAAACGATAATAAAGATCCGTGCCTTAAGACTCTTAAGAATTTTAAATTGCTTCAACATATTTTCAACTCTAATTTCCATGGTAGAACCCCGCCCAATCACGCATAATAATACCCTACTCCCCACTTGGTATGCACATATTTAGGCTCACTCGGATTTACCTCTATCTTTTCGCGAAGTCTTCGGATATGAACATCTACTGTACGGACATCACCGGGATAATCTGCTCCCCACACAATTTTAAGAAGTCCTTCCCTACTGTATACCTTATTGGGATTGGTCATAAGAAGCTCTAATACCTCGAACTCTTTTGCTGTCAGGTTAATTTCTTTCCCGGAGATATATACTCTTCTTCCCTCACAATCCAGCTTCACATCCTTGCTCTCTATCATCTTAGAAGCCTCGGCTGTCTTCTCTTTTTTCACTGTCCGTCGCATAATCGCCCGGATTCTAGCCTTAACTTCCAGAATATTAAAGGGCTTGGTAATGTAATCGTCAGCACCGTATTCCAACCCCAGAATCTTATCCATATCATCACCCTTTGCCGTGAGCATAACGATAGGAACACTGGAAAATTCCCGAATCTGCTGGCACACTTCGAAACCGGTGAGCTTAGGAAGCATTACATCCAGAAGGATAATATCATATTCCCTACCCTTCGCAAAGGAAAGCGCTTCTTCTCCATCATAGGCGCAGTCTACCTCCATACCGTCCTGTTCCAGACTAAACCGGATACCCTTCACTATTAATTTCTCATCGTCTACAACTAATACCCTTTTACTCATT
Organism: Kineothrix sp. MB12-C1; assembly: GCF_030863805.1. Lineage (NCBI taxonomy): Bacteria > Bacillati > Bacillota > Clostridia > Lachnospirales > Lachnospiraceae > Kineothrix > Kineothrix sp. MB12-C1. The sequence continues at coordinate 3,107,922 of NZ_CP132957.1, read as the reverse complement.
TCACACCTCTTTTATCCCCTATTTAAAACATTCTTTCCTATCTGTCTTACTCGATGCAGATTTTATCCTTTAGCTTCGAGAACATTCCTTCTTTGATTCCTTCCACTTGCATAATGTCTTCAAGACTTGTGAATCCGTTATGACTTTCCCTATAGGACAAGATACTGTCAGCTCTGCTCATTCCAATTCCGGGGAGCGTACATAACTCTTCCTTAGAAGCCGTATTAATATTCACAAGGCCGACGCGACCATCGTCTGTTACTGTACCTGCTGCCGTTTCGCCTTCATAAATCCCTTCTTTTTCCGAAGTAATAACGGGCTTTGGTTCCGCACCGCCCACCGCCCCTTCATTTAATAAAGCTTCGCTTTCTTCTATGGTAGGAATCACAATCTTCCATCCATCCTTAAGCGGCAGTGCCATATTCACATAGTTCTCATAAGCATCTTGCCGAAAGCCCCCGGCAGCTTCCACCGCATCGAAGATACGGCTTCCTTCCGTAAGCTCATAGACACCAGGACTTTGAACCGCTCCGCATATATGTACGAACAGACTGATAACTTCCGTCTGTTCCGTCACTTCCTGTAATAGCTCCGATTCCGGCTCATTCTCATCCGCTTTCTCATAGACCAATTCATCCGATTCGAGAAGAACCGCTTCCGTACTGCCGCAAGAACATAAGCTGAGTAAAAATAGAGATAGAATGATAAACGTCCGGATATTCCCCAGCTTATTCTTTTTACGTGATTTCACTTTTTTATTTACATATAAGGCTTTATCTTCCATTCGCATAGTTTCCTTTCGCGCTTTGCACACCATTTGGAAGACCCCTCTATGCGACTGTATTTTCATTGTAAAGTAATTATCCGGCATTGACAAGTGCCTTTTCTTCCTATTTCCACTTAAAAGTAATAATTCCGGCAATTGTGATAAGCATTCCTATCACCTTGCGCATTTCAAGAGGCTGCTTATCCACACCGAACCAGCCGAGCAACTCTATTGCATATGCCACAATAAGCTGAGCCACGACAATAAGCATTACCGCTCTGGCAGGTCCAAGCATATCCATACTTTTAATAACAGTATAGGTGATGAAGGCTCCAATGGCTCCACCTAATAACATATACTTCGGTTCTACCTTAAGCAACGAGGCGAAGGAGGAACGGTCTGTTATGAGCCATGCCGCAAGGCAGACGAGAAGTGCAGTGAACTGCACAAAGGCATTCGCCACCCAAATCCCCGAGCTTTTGGTCACTTGAGTATTAAAAACGCCCTGTATACTCATTAGGGCGCCGGAAATAAGAGCAATAAAAAATCCAATCATATAGGGCCTCCAACATTAAAAAGTTTATAACTGTTCAGTACCTTCACAGTTACAAAAGTTTTTTATAATGTTATTCTTCCCCATATGATTGGAAAACTATCCAAAATATGACCTAAATAATTTAATCATAATATTAATTTAAATTCTCCCCGTTTTCGCCGTTGCTGCCCTGCGCCTCCTGTTTCAACGCCTCCTCATCCAAATACTCCACTTCTTCTACCTCTTCTTCCTCTTCCTCTATGATAGTTTCGGAGTAAGGACTTCCGGTAACCTGTGTCATAATCTGTTCCGAGAGTTCCCGCAACCTGTCATTCACATCTGCACCATCCCAAATCTGTGCAAATGCAATCTCAAGCTCCACCCAGAAATTACTCGTCTCTATCATCTTAGGCATAGGAACGGACACTTCGTATTCGTTGACAAATTCCTGCAGGTTAATATTACCGTAATCAACACCATAGCGCGAAGCCACCTTTCCGGTCCTGCTATACAAGGTATCGGTATATTCATAGGTCAGAAACCTGGCAAAGTCCGCCGCGATTTCCCGCTTATCGGAATAACCGTTCACTACTACACAGTTCGTTACGGAAAGGGATCTGGTTAGCAGACTTTCATTAATATCCGGTACAGGAGCTATGCTGTAATCATATTGGAAGCTGCCGTTTTTCTTCGCCTCTTCCAGCTTCGCCACCGCATCGGTGGTTGCCACTGTATAAACTATTTTCCCTTCAATAAAATCATTAATAATACCTTCATAACTGATTTCCTGCGTATCGATAGAGAAAAACTGATTCAGATCCTGATAGACCTTCAAACAATCGATGGCGTCCTGATTGTAAATATTCATATTCTCTACGCTATCGCCCGACGATCCGCCTACTATCATATAATTTCCGGCAAAAAAGTAGTTATAAAAAATGTCTGTTACATCCCATTTAAATACCGCCTCCACTTGCTCAGGAGCATCGTATTCATTAGCAAAGCTCAAGATATCATCGATTGTTCTAGGGAGGTTCTCCTTTACTCTCTCATCGATCTTCGTCTGCGTTTCCTGATCCACCTCTTCTGTCCCGGATATTTCCTCCGTAAGATCCGGCATATCCCCTTCGGAAAGTTCCGTTTCTTGCGCCTCATCTTCCGGCCCATTCTCTTCCAGATCGGCCATAGCTTCCTGGGCTTCTAACGCATCCTTTTCCGCTTCTATCTGTAACTTAGCAAACTCCTCTAAATATGTCTTATTATATAGGAGAGAGCTTGTCTCGAAGTAAAAAGGATAACCGATGACTCTTCCCTTATAAGTAACTGCAAGCCTTGCAGCATCGGGATAGCCTTCCTTAATTTTATCCCATTTTCCCTCATCTACAGGAGCAGCAAGTCCCGCTAAGAAAGCCTTTTCCAAAGAGTCATTACTCGTAATATACAGGTCCGGAATATGATCCGACTGAATGGATTCTTTATTAATTTGTTCTAAATATTCCAATCCCGAAGCGAGCACCGGCATAACACGCACGTTATGTTCTTTATTATAAGCAACCGCCGCGCTATGCAAATAATCCGTCAGCGCTTCATCCGTATACCAAAAATAAAGCGTTTCACTACGCCTTGTAAATATGGATTCCTCCATCTCTTTGCTTATTGTTTTCCCTGAAAAACCAATCCCAATTATAGCTGCTGCTGCCAGAAGAAGCGCTGCAGCCCCAAAAAGTCTTTTCTTAAGACTCATCCCGTTAGTCCTTTCTTACGATAACTGTTCGCCACACTCACCGTTACGTGTGAAAATCCATTAAAATCACCTTCGGTGATGAGATTTTCACTTATCTTTCTATGTGTTCTCACGATCAGCGCAGCAAGTGCGCAGATCTACTGAATATAGTTACTTCTTACGATTCTTCTCCATAAAGGCTTGACTCCAGAATGGAAATCATCTCATCGATATCTCCTTTCGTAATAATGAGAGGAGGTACAAAACGGATGACATGTGTTCCGGCGTTAATTAAGATTAAGCCTTTCTCTAAGGCTCTCCCTATAATATCTCCCACAGGCTTCGTACATTCCAAGCCCTGAAGCAGACCAATACCACGCCGTTCTTTGATAAAATCGTATTTTTCTTTTAACTCTTCCAGCTTCTCTTCCAAGTAAGGAGAAACTGAATTTACATTTTCTATTATATGGTTCTCCTCAAATAAATCAAGCACTTTATTAATAGCAGACGCCGCTAACGGGTTGCCGCCATAGGTTGTACCATGATCTCCGCTCGTAAGGGAATGGGCTGCCACATGCTCCGTCATTAAGAAAGCACCTACCGGAAAACCGCCGCCAAGAGCCTTCGCAGTTACCATAATATCGGGCTTCACTCCATATTTCTGCCATGTGTACATAGTCCCTGTACGACCCATTCCGCACTGAATTTCATCCAAAATCAGCAAAATGTCTTTTTCCTCACAGAGATTTTTCACCTGTTCCATAAATTCTCCGGTCGCCGGATAAATACCACCTTCTCCTTGCACCGTCTCAAAAATCACTGCGCAGGTTTTCTCCGTCACCAGGTTCTTCACACTGTCAAAATCATTCATGTACGCGAATTTAATATTCCCAATCATAGGCTCAAAGGCTTCTCTATACTTAGGGTTGCCCGTTACCGACAGCGCTCCCATCGTTCTTCCATGAAAAGAGTGTTCCATCGCTATAATTTCATGATCTGCATTTCCATCCCTTAAAAAGGCATACTTTCGCGCTGCCTTAATCGCACCTTCCACTGCCTCTGCACCGCTATTCGTGAAAAACACCCTATCCATTCCGGATATCTTCTTTATCTTCTTAGCGGCCTCAATAGCAGGTACATTGTAAAAATAATTAGAAGTATGTATTACATTCTCAATCTGTTCCTTTAACGCATCGTTATACGCAGTATTATGATATCCCAGCGCAAATACACCTATCCCTGATACAAAATCTAAGTACTTCTTCCCCTCGATATCATATAGATGTATTCCTTCTCCTTTATCGAGAACAATCTGATATCGATTATATGTATGTAAAAGAGCCTTCTCCGCTTCTTCTATATATTCCTGCATCAAACTCTGACTCATCCGTCATCCCATCCTTTCCCTTACGCCCGGATATCATGATCTATACCGTCGGCTCGTCATTCACACTGTCATCATCATGCAAAATAGCTGTTCCCACACCATGATAGGTGAATATCTCAAGCAACAAGCAATGAGGAATCCGCCCATCTAAAATATGCACCCGGTTCACTCCACCACGAATTGCAGATGTACAATTGGATAACTTAGGGAGCATACCGCCTCCAATAACTCCATCTGCAATCAACTGATCCGCCTCAGAAGCCTTCATGCGGGAAATGAAAGAAGACTTATCGTCCATATCCTTATAAATGCCTTCTATATCCGTAAGAAATGCCAACTTCTCAGCACCCATTGCCTTCGCAACGGCACAGGCCGCATCGTCCGCATTAATATTATAAGTCTGGAACTTATCATCAAACCCAATCGGTGCCACAATCGGGATAAAATCCTTCTCCAGCAAATCATATAACAATTCCGGATTCACCTGCTTGATATCTCCAACGAAACCGATATCCTTTCCATCGGCATACTTTCTGTCAACTGACAAGAGCCCCCCGTCCTTTCCACTGATACCAACCGCCTTCACACCGAGTTCCTGAACCATTGCGACGAGGCTCTTATTCACTTTGGACAATACCATTTCCGCAATTTCCATCGTCTCTTCATCGGTAACCCGAAGGCCGTTCACAAATTCCGCTTCCTTTCCTACCTTTCCGACCCAGCGACTGATTTCCTTTCCGCCACCGTGTACTATAATCGGTTTGAACCCTACCAACTTAAGCAACGTAACATCCTTGATTACATTTTTCTGAAGTTCTTCATTGCTCATGGCACTGCCGCCATATTTTACCACAATAATTTTCCGATTGAACCTTTGTATATAGGGAAGGGCCTCAATTAATATTTCCGCCTTCTTTAATACTTCTGTCATATCCTTATCCATCTTTTATCTCCTCTTAATTTTTGCAAAGTTTAGATGATTGCGAAACTCATCAACTGTTATAATTTCATACACAATTAGCATAACTTAAATCTGAAAGAATGGCATGAAAGATTTTCCAAGCGATTTTAGGCCACGGAGCAGAGACATAAGAATCCTTGAAGCCCTTGCTGAAAAGGATTCTTTCTCTGGCTCAGCGTAGTGCTTGGCATAACCAGAGCATGGAAAACTTTCATACCATCTTTCTTCACAATCTGTATTTATTGTGTATAAAATTTTCACAACTTATCTGTTTCGCAATTACCTATTTGCAAAGTTTTATTGCTATACTGTTTCTATGAACGGTAGTCGGCATTTATTTTCACATAGTCATAAGTCAGGTCGCAACCCCAGGCGGAAGCCTCGGCTTCCCCCATCTTCATATCCACGAGCACCCTTACTTCCGGCTCGGATAGTATCTTAGTCGCTTCTTCTTCGCTGTAATCAGTAGCTGCACCATCCTTATATATTTGAATGCGTCCTGATTTTCCTTCGAAGTAAAGTTCTATTTTCTCCGGATCGAAGTTGGCGCCGGAATAGCCGAGTGCACAGAGAATTCTTCCCCAATTAGCATCATGTCCGAAGATAGCTGCTTTTGTCAGGCTGGAGCAAATCACCGACTTACTAAGAAGTTTCGCATCCTCCTTCGTTGCCGCATGAATGACCTTCGTCTCGAAAAGAGCGGTAGCCCCTTCTCCATCCCCCGCCATTTTCTTTGCCAAGGTTTCGTCGATATAATGAAGAGCTTCCATAAATTTATAATAATTCTCATCCTTGCTTACGATTTCTGTATTGCCTGCCATTCCGTTAGCCAATAGTAAAAGTGTATCGTTGGTGGAAGTATCCCCGTCTACCGATATCATATTGAAGGTATCCTGTACGTCCTCACTCAGAGCTTCCTGCAATAATTCTTTTGAAATAGCGATATCTGTAGTAATAAAACCGAGCATCGTACACATATTAGGGTGTATCATCCCGGAACCTTTACACATACCCCCTATCGTCACTGCCTTCCCGTCAATTTCAATAGTAACCGCTGCCTGTTTGGATACCGTATCCGTCGTCATAATCGCTTCTGCAGCCTGCGTTCCCGCCTGTTCACTACTCTCTTTTTCCTGTGTCAGCTTATGGATACCCGCTGTAATTTTCTCCATAGGAAGCTGCATTCCGATCACTCCCGTGGATGCCACTAATACGCTGTCCATGGGGATTTGCAGTTCATCCGCTACCTTCTTGGCCGTTTCCTTACAATACTCATATCCTTTTACGCCGGTACATGCATTGGCAATGCCTGAATTGACAACAACTGCTCGTGCATAGGAAGCATTCGACACCACATTTTTATCCCAAATCACCGGAGCAGCCTTCACCACATTGCTTGTAAAAACTCCGGCCACCTTACAAGGCACTTGGCTATACACAAGAGCCATATCCTTCCTATTTTTATATTTTACATTCGCTTCTACCCCGGCCGCCTCAAATCCGATTGCCGCCGTCACACCGCCATCAATAATCTTCATACACATCCACACTCCTCTCTTTATAACTGTTCGGTTCCTTCTCTAATTACATAGTTACAATCTGTTGTAACTGTTCAGTATCCTCACAGTTACAACCGCAAAGATCGCTTTGTGAAAATCCGTTAAAATCACCTTTGGTGATGGGATTTTCACTTGCTCTTCTTCGTATTCTTACGGTCAGCTCAGTAAATGCGCAGACCTACTACATAGTTACAATCTGTTCTATATTCTCTTCGTTCAATACGAGATCGTAGTAATTCAGGTCTTCTCTCTTCGTCCATCCGATACGATTCCAAAAGGCATTCCCTGCTTCATTCTTCGTAAAAGCAATTAAGGACACTTTGTTGATTCCTTCTTCTCTCAATGCCTTGATGCAGGCTGCTACCATAGATTCTCCGATACTTCTTCGGCGGTACAACCGGTGTACACATACATGATACATGCATCCTCGTCTTCCGTCATTTCCGCATAGAATCGAACCTACTATCTCCCCATCTTCCACCGCCACAACACTGGTACACGGATTCCTTCTTAAAAACCGCTCTATGCTCTCCTTCGAATCATCGATACTACGCAGAGAAAAGCCCTTAATACTCTTCCAGAGCGCATATACGCCTTCATAATCCTCTATTGTCATCGTCCGAATCATTTCCTGTTTCCTCTCACTTCGCAATAGTTACCTTACTTCCTCTTACAGGCTAAGGCCCGCGCCCTCTTGGCATCCAATCATAAGGTTCAGACATTGAATCGCCGCTCCGGAAGCTCCTTTTCCCAAGTTATCGAATTGGGCCGAGAGTACGACTCTCTCCTCATTTCCTGTGACATATATTTTCAAACCGTCCCAGCCGGAGCATTCATTGCCCGAGAGCATTCCCTGCATCTCTTCTTCCGCTCCTTCCGTCATCACTTCTATTAGTTGTTGTCCTTTATAATATTCTTTCAAGAATTCTCTCAGCGCCCCCGGCGTCTTCACATCTTGCAATAATTCCGTATATATCGGCACCGATACTACCATTCCGCTGTAATAGGGGGCTACAATCGGAGAAAACAAAGGCTCTCGTGACAGTCCCGTTATCTTCTTCATTTCCTTTAAATGCTTGTGCTGTTGGCTAAGGGCATATTCTCTTGGCGCATCCAATCTACCCGACCGCTCTTTTTTCTCATACTCTGCAATCATGGACTTTCCGCCTCCGCTATATCCCGTCAGGGAGAAGCTGGCAACCGGATAATCGGCAGGAAGAATGTGCTGTACTACGAGCGGATATAATAAGGAAATGAATCCGGTCGCATGACACCCCGGTACTGCAATTCTCTTTCCTTTCCGTATCGCCTGTCTATGTTCATCCGAAAGCTCTGCGAATCCATACGCCCAACCCTCGTTTAGCCGATGAGCAGTGGAGGTATCGATAATGCGCACGTTCTCATTTTCAATTAAACTGACTGACTCCCTTGCTGCCGCATCCGGCAGGCAGAGAATCGATATGTCCGAAGAGTTGATCAATCTCTTTCTTTCTTTTTCATCTTTTCTAAGTTCTGGGGAAATAGGCAATAATTCAATATCATCACGTCCTGCGAAACGTTCATGGATACGCAGTCCTGTAGTTCCTTCGCTTCCATCAATAAAAATTTTTGTTTTCATCCGCTTCACCTCTTCTGTTTTTTCTCATTTCATGTATGATACGCATAAGTATACATCTTTTCTAATTATTATTCAAGTATTTTTTATTTTATGCATTTTATTAATTAATACATGACTATTTATGCATAAATTTACACTTGCATTTCATAAAATAATGTTGTATATTGTTTCCATAGCGTTACTATGAATCATAATTTCATAGCTTAATATATTCATAACAGTTCAGTATCCTCACTAATTACAAAAGCAAAGATTGCTTTGTGAAAATTCATTAAAATCACCTTCGGTGATGGGATTTTCACTTATCTTTCCATGTATTCTTACGGTCAGCGCAGTAAATGCGCAGACCTGCTGAATAGTTATATATATTCATTCTATTTAAACTTACATTTGGAGGTAATCATATGAAAGAGAAAGTTATTCTGGCTTATTCCGGCGGTCTTGACACTACTGCTATTATTCCCTGGCTGAAGGAGAATTTTGACTACGAAGTAATCTGCGTATGTGTGGATTGCGGGCAAGGGGAAGAATTGGACGGCCTGGAAGAGAGAGCGAAGCTCTGCGGCGCTGAAAAATTATACATCGAAGATGTGACAGACGAGTTCTGTGATGAGTATGTAGTACCTTGCGTACAGGCTCACGCCGTATACGAGAACAAGTATCTGCTCGGTACCTCCATGGCAAGGCCTGTTATTGCTAAGAGATTGGTGGAAATTGCCCGCAAAGAAGGTGCTACCGCCATTTGTCACGGCGCTACCGGCAAAGGTAATGACCAGATTCGTTTTGAACTCGGTATTAAGGCCCTTGCTCCTGACCTGAAGATTATTGCAGCTTGGAGAAATGAAAAATGGACGATGGATTCCCGCGAATCCGAAATTGAATACTGTAAGGCACACGGTATCGATCTTCCTTTCTCTGCGGATTCCTCCTATAGCCGCGACCGTAACTTATGGCATATCAGCCACGAAGGTCTGGAACTGGAAGACCCTGCCAACGAACCTAACTTCGAGCATCTGCTCGTTCTTGGAACAACACCGGAAAAAGCGCCCGATGAAGGGGAATATATAACGATGACTTTCGAAAAGGGTATTCCTGTCTCTGTAAACGGCAAGAAAATGAAAGTATCCGATATTATCCGCGAACTGAACGAACTCGGCGGCAAACATGGTGTCGGCATTATCGATATCGTGGAAAACCGCGTAGTAGGAATGAAGTCCCGCGGCGTATACGAGACTCCGGGGGGAACCATTCTCTATGAAGCACATCAGCAGTTGGAAGAGTTAATTCTCGATCGGGATACTTATGCATTGAAAGCAGACATGGGTAATAAGCTGGCTCAGATCGTTTACGAAGGAAAATGGTTCACACCTCTTCGCGAGGCGGTACAGGCCTTTATCGAATCCACACAACAATACGTGACCGGTGAAGTGAAGCTTAAGCTTTACAAGGGCAATATTACAAAGGCAGGAACAACTTCCCCCTATTCTCTTTACAATGAAAGCATCGCATCTTTTACTACCGGTGATTTGTATGACCATCATGATGCGGAAGGCTTCATTAACTTATTTGGACTTTCCAGCAAGGTTCGGGCGATGAAAATGCAGGAAGCGAACAAATCCAAATAATTATGATACCAGGGTCAAAAGGTCATGTGTTTTATGTTTGCATAAAAAAACATGACTTTGGGACCCACAAAACATGAGAAGGTAGCCCAAATAGGGCGGATTTCGAATGTTTTAGGAGTGCGAGAGCACAAAGTACGCAGCAATCCGTAGGTATCATGGGGCAAAATATTTTTTGACCCCAACATCATAATTATTAATTCACAAAAGGAGTTCCCATGGATGTCATAACCTTATTACTTATTTATTTTATATCAGTGAATATTGCAGGCTTATGTATGATGGGGCTTGATAAATACAAGGCCAAAAAGCAGGCCTTTCGGATTCCCGAATCCACTCTTTTTATTACGGCAATTATCGGCGGAAGCATCGGCTGTATTCTCGGCATGTATGCTTTCCGCCACAAAACAAGAAAATGGTATTTCGTATATGGTATGCCTGCTATCTTATTTCTTCAAATAGCGCTTATTATAATGATTCTACATTCACCAATTCAAATTAAGATTATGTAAATGGAAAGGTCATGTTATGAAAACTGAAAGCTTTTCACTCCATATAGCAATCTGTGATGATAACGTAGGCGACCGCAAACAGTTAGAACGATTGTTACAGCGAGAATCTGATAAACGTGCGGACAGTACAGGAGTCATATATGTTGATTCCTATGGCAGCATCTATGCGGCTACTCGTTCACCGATGATTTATGACGCTTTTTTTATCGATATGATTTCCGGCGACATCACCGGAGACAAGCTAGCTCTTCGTCTGCGTGAAATGGGGGTAAGTGCGCCCATTATTCTTTGTGTCTCATCTATCGATTATCGAGCCGTTTTCTCTTCTCTACCCGGCGAAGATGAAAAGAATAACATACTTTTTTTGGATAAACCGATCAAAAAAACGGAATTATCCGATTTACTCAATCATATCACCTCTTTGAAATCTCAAATCCCCTCTGCAATAGAATTGCGCGGAGAAACAGTTACCCGCTATGTGAAAGAAGACGATATTATCTATGCGAAGACAAACGGCAATTATATCGATGTTTATCTCAAAGACGGAAGTTGTATCAATGTCCGCAGCACATTAGAAAACTTTTACTCTCATCTGGAAGCCTATACACATTATCATTCTGCGTCCCTCACTTCCATGGTAAATATTGTCCATGTCAAAAAGGCTTCTCTGACCCGTTTGACTCTTCTTGACGGTACTATTCTCCACACCTCTCCCATTTATTCTATGGGAATTAAAAGAGCCCTTCGACGATAAGCCGAAGAGCTGATTTTGTTTATTATTTAATCTTAAATCGTAACGATGATTCCTCCGTCATTGGCATACATACTGCTTATTCCGGCTGTATCCATAACGACAACATCTTTTACCTTAATCTTTTCCAATATCATATTTTTTATCTGCTCTGCCCGTTCCGGACAATTGCAGTGAGTGATCATAAGAACCTTTTCTTCCGGCTTCACTACCTCTTTCGCCGCGAGCTCTGCCAGCTTAGCGAGCCCTTTCTTAATGCCGATCGCCTGCCCTCTCTGAACGATAGTTCCTTTATCCGCTCCCATAACAGGCTTAATGCTCAATGTAGAAGCAACCAGCGCCTTTACTCCGGTAAGACGTCCATTCTTGCGAAGAGTCTCTAGGTTATCCAACACAAAATAAGTACTCATCTCATCACGGAATACTTCCAGTATCTTCACTATTTCATCGAAAGAATGCCCTGACTCTTCCAGTTCCATAGCACGCAGCGCAATTTGTGTTTCTCCGCAGCTCGCTGATTCAGAATCACATATATAGATATTCTTGTCGCCATATTTTTCATGATACAGACTCTTACCCAGCACCGCACTATTATGACTCCCACTAAGTTTGGAAGAAAGAGTTACTACATATATGTTATCTGCATCGCAGTGATAGGACTCACGATATCTCTCAGGGGAAGGACAAGAAGACTTGGGACATCCTGAATATGCAGCCACCTTCGCCAAAAATTCCTTCTGGTCGAAGTTCTCATCATCCATAATCTGATAATCTCCCACTTCCAACCCAAGAGGAATAATTTCAAATCTACTATCCTTTTTATATTTTTCCGGCAGTTCACAGCAACTGTCCACAACAATTTTATAACTCATATGAATAACCATGCCTTTCTCCGCAGTCTTGAATGCCAAGCCAAAAACATGACCCACCATTCCACGTAGTATTGATTACTACTTATAATAACACGCCTGACTTTTTCTTGTAAAGAGACTTTCTACATTTTTTATAAATCTATAGATTAACTTTCTATTTTCAACTATAATATAGACCGTGGAAGGTCACTGTTCACTCTGTGACCAGCAACCGTGGAGGTACTTATGAAAGCATATCAAATCAACGATTTAAAAAACTTTATGAATAAACTGCTCCTTTCCGAGAGCTTCGACTTCTTTTTGCTCGAAGAGGGCACAATTGTCACTTACAATACGTTTCATATAGACGGGCATATCCGCAAAGACTTTTACACAAAAGAAGAGCAGGAGGATTCTTCCCTCTGCCCTTACGATTTCTCCCTATGGAAGGATATGCGCCCGCTTTGTTTCCAATTAATCAAAGGCAAGAGGACTCCTATCAGCTTCAAATTCGTCCTTCTGCTCCTACCCGGTCACCGGAACAAAATATTGTCCACCGGAGGATATGAGGAACAAGCACATCAAGTCAAGTCTTTCCTCCTGACGGTAAAATATGACGGCACTGCTGCCACTATCATAACCGGCACTTCTACCAATACTTTTCTGATGGATAAGACGCCGGAGCATCTATGGGATCAGGCCTTCCAGAAATTTATGGATAAGCAGCAAATCATCTGGGAAGAGCTTTGAGTTACATTATTTCTTCATCTTCGGATTGAACGCAAGGCTCGCCAAATACCCGAAGATCAAAGCAGCACTCGTCCCAACTGCCCCCGCTTTAAATCCGCCCTGGAAAATGCCGATGAAACCATCTGAGTCCACTGCCTCCTTCACACCCTTCATGAGTACATTGCCGAAGCCAAGAAGGGGCACCGAAGCTCCAGCTCCCGCATATTCCTGAAAGGGTTCATATATTCCAAACACGCTAATGACCGCTCCCAGGCACACGAGAAGCACCATGATGCGCCCCGGCATCATCTTAGTCTTTTCCATTAAAATCTGAACGAGAGCACAAATCAGCCCGCCTACCCAGAAAGCATTAATATAGTCCATAATAACCTCCTAATGATAAGAGATCGCGAAACTCATCATATTTCATGATTTCATACAATCTTTCTTTAAAACTTGCATTTATTGTGTATGAAATTTTCATAGTTTGCACGTTTCGCAATTACTTATTTATTTATGGATTATTATGTACATTTTTTCTCTAATTTATAATTCGATTTTTTGAATCGCATCTTTCATGCTTTTCACATAATCATAAATATGTTCGCCCGCTTCTTCTCCGTATTTTTCAATAATTTTTACGATAGCGCTCCCTACGATGACTCCATCCGCAATTCGGGCAATTTTCTTCGCCTGCTCGGGAGTATTGACACCGAATCCTACGGCTGCGGGTGTATCGGTCACTTCCTTCACAGAAGTAAGAATGGCTTCTAGGTCCGTCTTAATCTCGCTTCTCATTCCCGTCACTCCCATGGAAGATACAATATAGAGAAATCCTTTCGCATCTTTGGCAATCATTCTAACTCTCTCCTCTGAGGTCGGAGCAATTAAGGAAATAATATCCACATCATATTTCCTGCCTATTTCCAGCAGCTCTTCTTTTTCCTCATATGGCATGTCGGGAATAATAAGGCCGTTTACTCCTATTTCTTCGCACCTTTGACAGAATCGCTCATAGCCGTATTTATATACCGGATTGAGATAGGTCAGAAATACAAGTGGGACATCCGTCTTCTTTCGTACATTTTGCGCAAGCTCAAAGATTTTATCCGTCGTCGTATCCGCCGCTAAGGCACGCAGATTGGCTTCCTGAATCACAGGTCCTTCCGCTACCGGATCGGAAAACGGTATTCCGATTTCAATTAAATCACAGCCCGCTTCCACCATTTTTAAAATGAACTCTTCACTTTTTTCTATGGATGGGTCGCCCCCTGTCAAAAAGCCGATAAAAGCCTTTCCATGAGCAAATGCATCCCTAATCTTAATCTTACTCATTAATGTTCACCCCCTTGTATCTGGCAATTGCCGCTACGTCCTTATCTCCTCTTCCGGAGAGACAAACGATAATAACATCGTCTTTATTCATGGATGAAGCAATCTTTCTCACATGAGCTACTGCATGGGCACTTTCAATCGCACATATAATTCCTTCCGTTCTTGCCAAATATTCGAACGCTTCCACCGCTTCATCATCGGTAACGGGAACATAGCTCGCCCTCCCGCTATCATACAAATTCGCATGCTCCGGCCCGATTCCCGGATAATCCAGTCCTGCCGATATAGAATAAACCGGCGCAATCTGTCCGTATTCATTCTGACAAAAATACGATTTCATTCCGTGGAATACGCCCAAGGTTCCTTTCGCAATCGTTGCCGCATGTTCTTCCGTGTCCAGTCCGCGCCCCGCCGCTTCACATCCGATAAGAGACACCTCTTTATCTTCAATGAAATGATAAAACATTCCCATCGCATTGCTTCCGCCTCCCACACAGGCGATTACTGCGCTCGGAAGCTTTCCTTCGCATTCGAGGATCTGCTCTCGCGCTTCCTTGCTGATTACACTTTGGAAATCCCTGACAATCATCGGAAACGGATGAGGTCCCATCACCGAGCCCAGTACATAATGGGTATCATATACCCGATTCGTCCATTCACGCATCGTCTCATTTACCGCATCCTTAAGAGTCATCGTCCCACTCGTGACCGGATGCACCTTTGCACCCAGAAGCTCCATACGATATACGTTAAGCGCCTGTCTGTCCGTATCCTCTTTTCCCATGAAAATCTCACATTCCATGCCGAGGAGAGCTGCTGCCGTTGCCGTTGCCACACCGTGTTGCCCTGCTCCGGTTTCTGCTATCACTCTTGTTTTCCCCATTTTCTTCGCAAGCAACACTTGCCCCAACACGTTATTGATTTTATGGGAACCGGTATGGTTCAAGTCCTCACGCTTTAAATAGATTTTAGCCCCTCCGATATCCTTCGTCATCTTCTCGGCATAATATAAGAGAGAAGGCCTTCCTGCGTAGTGATTCAATAAGTCGTTAAGTTCTCTATTGAATTCCTCATCGTTTTTATAAAATTCATAGCTCTCTTCCAGCTTCAGAACCTCGTTCATTAAGGTTTCCGGTATATATTGTCCGCCGTGCGAACCATATCTTCCCTTAGACATTTCTAACCCTCCTTATAATTTCTAATATTTTATCCTTATCCTTTACTCCATTTACTTCCACACCGCTGCTCAAATCTATGGCATAAGGCTTTACTATAGATGCTGCTGCCTCCGCATTATCGGCATGTAGCCCTCCTGCAAGGAAAAAGGGAAGGGGAACCGCCGGAATCTTGCTCCAATCAAAGGTAATACCCGTTCCACCGTAATTTGTTGGATGACTGGCAGATGCACTGTCGAACAGAAAGTAATCGGCTCCTGCCTCTTTATAATCTTCGAAAAAGGATGTCGAATATCCATCCTCTCCCATACGCACTGCCTTGATAAGATATCCATCTACTCGCTTTTTCACTCCTTCCATATAGGAAGGGGATTCACTTCCATGAAACTGGGCGATATCTATGATTTTATTTTCCATCAGACGGATTATCTGTTCCTGAGGCGCATCTACGAATACTCCGACAACATTTATCTCTTTCCTTGTCCTCGCCTTCAAAGCTGACGCATATTCTTCGCTAATCTGCCGCCTGCTCTTCGCAAATACAAAGCCGATGTATTCCGGTTGGGCTTCATTGATGTAATCGATATCACACTCTCTTGTCAATCCGCATATCTTTATCTTCGGTCTCACACTTCTTCTCCTCGCAATAGGGCAAGCTGCCTTTTCTTATCGGTACTCCTCATGAAAGTCTCCCCGATTAAAACGGCGTCCGTTTTGTTCTGTCTCAAGATTTCTATGTCCTGTGCCGTACGAATGCCGCTCTCCGATACGAATAAGATATCTTCCGGTATCATCTTCCGCAGCCGGCTGCTCGTCGTAATATCCACTTCAAATGTTTTCAAGTTCCGATTGTTCACGCCGATAATACCGGCATTCGCATAAAGGGCCGCTTCCGCTTCTTCCTCCGTATGGGCTTCCACAAGGGCGGATAGACCGAGACTATGTGCTATTTCCAGATAGTCCTTCATCCGTTCCTTCTCCAACAGAGCACAGATAAGCAGAATAGCTGAGGCTCCCATAAGCTTCGCTTCGAATATTTGATAAGCGTCGATCGTAAAATCCTTACGAAGTGTAGGAATTGTTACGGTCTGTGCAATGGAACGCAGGTAATCATCGCTTCCCATAAAATAATAAGGCTCCGTCAATACAGAGATTGCTGCCGCTCCGGCTTCTTCATACTCCCTCGCAATATCCAGATAAGGAAAATCCTCTGCAATCACTCCTTTTGATGGGGAAGCCTTCTTCACCTCGCAGATAAATGACATCCCTTCTGCCGCCAGCGCCTGTTGAAAAGGAAAATCACCGCCTTTTCCCATTCCTTCCGCATCTCTTCGCAGAGAATAGATATCGTGCTTCTTTTTCAGTTCTTCCACCCGCACATAAGTGCGCGCTGCAATTTCCTCTAATATCATGGCTATACCTCCTTTATTATCTATCATCTTGAATTAGACAAAGCAACAAATCTCTCGAGCTGCTTAAGCGCTTTTCCGCTATCTATCGTTTCCTGCACTTTATTTATTGCATCCTGCAAAGTGAGTGAGGAGTCCGCTACGTAAAGGGCTGCTGCCGAATTAAGCACTACCGCATCTCTTTTCGGCCCGGTCTCTCCTCTTAGAATCGAAAGAGTAATCTCCGCATTCTCCTGAGGCGTCCCTCCTGTCAGATCTTCCTTCCTACATCTTACCATACCGAACTGTTCCGGCTCTATGATATATTTTCTAAACTCATTATTTCTCACTTCACACACAGATGTGGGAGCACTCATGGATATCTCATCCAACCCATCCTGTCCGAATACGACCATCGCATTTCTCACACCCAGATTATCAAGTACCTTCGCCATAGGCTCCACCAACTCTTCATCGTATACGCCAAGAAGCTGCATATTGGCACCTGCCGGATTGGAAAGCGGCCCTAAAATATTGAATACGGTACGGATTCCTAACTCTTTTCTTACGGGAGCCACATATTTCATAGCGATATGATAGTTCTGAGCGAATAAGAAGCAGATGCCGATTTCTTCTAAAAGAGCTTTACTCTTTTCCGGAGAGAGATTGATATTCACCCCTAATGCCTCTAATACGTCGGCGGCCCCGCTCTTACTGCTGGCTGCACGGTTGCCGTGCTTTGCAATAGGAATTCCTGACGCCGACACGACAATTGCAGAAGTCGTGGATATATTGAAGGAATTAGACTTATCTCCTCCCGTTCCGACAATCTCCAGCACATCCATATCGTGCAGAAGGCGAATGCAATGCTTTCTCATACCTGCTGCCGATGCGGTAATCTCTTCGATATTCTCACCCTTTAATGCCAGTGCGGTCAGATAGGCTGACATCTGAATCTGGGAAGCCGTTCCGCTCATGATTTCATCCATCACTTCTTCCGCTTCCTGAAAGCTTAAATTCTGTTTCACCACTACTTTTTGAATTGCTTCTTTAATCATATCCTCTCTCCTTCTGTTTTCATTGCATTATTTATTTGAATCGAACGGTGTGCGCTCTATTAATTTAAAAAGTTGCGAAGTATCGTCTCCCCATCCGGCGTTAAAATAGATTCCGGGTGGAACTGTACACCATATATTTCAAAGTTCTTATGCTTTACCGCCATAATCTCCCCATCCTCTGTCCGCGCGATAACCTCCAGTTCTTCCGGCATCGTCTTCTCTACCGCCGCCAGGGAATGATATCTCGCCGCTTTGATCTTACCCGGAAGTCCTTGGAATATCCTGCACTCTCCATCTATGTGTACTTCCGATTGCTTCCCATGCATCAATTCCTTAGCATAAGATACCTGTGCACCATATACTTCACAGATTGCCTGATGTCCAAGGCAAACGCCGAATATAGGAAGTTTTCCTTGGAAGTGTCCGATTACTTCTTCACAGATTCCGGCATCCGCAGGTCTGCCCGGCCCCGGCGATAAGATAATATGGCTGATATCCAACATCTCTATTTCGGAAATTGTCATTTCATCATTTCGGATAACCTTAATTCCCGGATGGATGGAACCGATGAGCTGATATAAATTATAGGAAAAACTATCATAATTATCGATCAATAATATCATCTTACATTCCTCCTTCCGCTGCTTTTAATGCATTCACCACTGCCTTTGCTTTATTGATACATTCCTGATATTCTTTTTCCGGTACACTATCCGCCACAATTCCGGCTCCTGACCGGATAAATACCTTTCCATTTTTCTTAAAAGCAATTCGTATGGCAATGCACGTATCCATATTTCCGGTAAAATCGATATATCCTATGGCACCCCCATAAATACCTCTTTTGTTGTTCTCCAATTCATTGATAATTTCACATGCACGAATCTTCGGCGCTCCCGAAAGTGTTCCTGCGGGAAGTACTGCCCCTATCGCATTAAGCGCCGTTTTATCATCTCTGATTTCTCCTTTTACCGTAGAACCGATGTGCATTACATGAGAAAAGCGCTCAATAGACATATATCTTTCCACTTGTACGGTGCCAAATTTGCTTATCTTCCCGATATCGTTCCTTCCAAGGTCTACCAACATATTATGTTCCGCAAGTTCCTTAGGGTCCGCGAGTAATTCCTTCTCAAAAGCTTCATCTTCCTGTTTCGTCTTCCCCCTCGGCCTTGTTCCCGCCAACGGAAAGGTATACAGATTGCCATTATCCAATTTCACCAAAGTCTCCGGCGAAGCGCCTGCAATTTCTATATCATCACTGCTGAAATAGAACATATAGGGGGACGGATTCGTCGTTCGAAGCACTCGGTAGGTATCGAACAGGCTGCCTTCTACATCCACTTCCAGGCGATTCGACAATACTACTTGAAAAATATCCCCTTCGTGAATATAATGCTTCGCCTTCTCTACCATCCGGCAATATTCCTTTTCCTGAAAAAGCGGACGGAAGTCCGATTTAATGTGAAGCGGCTTTATATCCGCAGGCGTTCCATTGGTGATAAGAGATACCATATCGTCCAATTCCCGTATCGCTTTCTTATAGTTTTCATCCGGCGCATCCGTCTTCATATTCACTATCAGGATAATCTTCTGCTTCAAATTATCGAAGGCAATTACTTTATCGAACAACATAAGGTCCACATCTTTGAAATTTTCCTCATCCTTAGCATCTAGGCTTAAGGTAGGTTCGCTGTATTTAATGTAGTCGTAAGAGAAATATCCCACAAGACCACCGGTAAAAGTCGGAAGTTCCTCAATTCTCGGACTTTTATTCTCCTCTATGATTTGGCGAATATACTGCGCAGGGCTCGCGTCCTTTATAACGAGTTCCGTACCTGTGCGGATGCGCACTACGGAATCCGTACAGGTGATCTCCAACTTCGGATCATAGCCCAGGAAGGTGTATCTTCCCCATTTATCCGTATCCTCAAGGCTTTCCAGCATATAACAATGACAGCTTACTGACTTTAATATTTGCAGCACCTGGATCGGTGTGCACATATCGGAATAGATGACCCGACTGATGGGAACTGTTTTGTAATCGGGGGCGTAAGATTTTACTTCTTCCAAACTCGGTGTGTACATAGGGGTTCCTCCTTTTTATGATGATATTGATTATTTCACCTGCTGAATGCGGGCTTTGATAACTTTTGGGGTATCGGCTGCTCGATGATAAGCAGATTCGAGATGCTTTGGCTCTGCTTATACACGCAAAGAAATCCGCCCTTGACAATAATAATTTATCGTCAAGGGCGGATGAATAGTTTTGTTTATCCGCGGTGCCACCTTGATTCAGGAGATATAGGTATAGCGTCTCCTGCTCTCTGAGGAATACTAACATATTCCCTGCAACTAACGTATGCTTCACGTCGCTGAATACTCAGCTTATCTTCTATAATGAGGATAGGCTTTTCACTGCGCCCTCAGTGGTCCATTTAACAAACTGCTTTCTGTCGGTTCTCAGCATTCCCGACTCTCTGTGAGTGCAACATCTGTTTTTATCTCCACTTCAACGGTTTCATGGATTTATTTAATTTTATGTATCTTATCATCGAATATAAACTCTGTCAAGAGATGAATACAAATAAAATTATAAATCTTTATAAATAAAAAGATATAAATTATATTTCTATAATGGTTACATTTTCTTCTTTATATATTCTTGTAGCCGGATGACCAATCTTTATAACCTTATAATCATCATAGAAGCTGTCTACCTCCACAACAATACGACTCTTCTCACAAACTGCGGAAACAGACATTATAACTTCTCCACTGGTATCTACAATCTGTGCTGACGATGAAGCCCCCAGTGTCATCTCACTGATGTACAAAGTAACCCCTTCTGCATAATCATATTCTACCTCTTCACTATTTTTACCAATTGGCAGTATACTGTTTTCTCTCACCCACAGAGGGAGTGAGAAATAATTGTACACTTCCTTGCGATAACTTCCACCCTGCACAATCTCACCGCTGAGCAAATGTACCCACTTTCCTTCCGGAAGATAGTATTCCACTTCCCCTGCATCGTTGAATATAGGCGCAATCAATAAGGAATCGCCGAACATATATTGTCTGTCCAAAGTTTCACATACTCTGTCACCAAAGAATTCCATAAACATTGGTCGAAGCATTGGAACCCCAATTTCATGTGCCAGCACAGCTTGTCTGTAAATATAAGGCATAAGCGTACATTTCAACTTCACAAAATGTGCCAATACATCGCTGGATTCTTCATCAAATAACCATGGTACACGATAGCTTACCCCTCCGTGAAGTCTGCTATGAGAGGATAGTAATCCAAAAGCGCACCACCTTTTATAAATGTCAGGGGTTGCCGTCTGCTCAAAACCACTAATATCATGACTCCAAAAAGCAAATCCGCAGGAAGCCAGAGACAATCCACCTCGAAGAGTCTCTGCCATCGAAGGATATGTTGCACTACAGTCTCCTCCCCAATGCACCGGATACTGCTGTCCACCTACATTGGAAGTTCTTGCAAAAACAACTGCTTTACCCCGTCCTTTAATTTCTTCTATTGCCTCAAAAACAACCTTATTATATAAAATCGAATAATAATTATGCATTTTTACTGGATCAGAGTCATCAAAATACGTGATATCCTTTACCGGAATTCTTTCTCCAAAGTCTGTCTTAAAACAGTCTATGCCCATCTTTAACAATGTACGTAACTTATTTTTGTACCATTCCACTGCATCTGGATTAGTAAAATCAATAACCGCCATGCCTGTTTGCCATAAGTCAGTCTGCCATGCATCTCCATTTTGCTTATGAATAAAATATCCTTTTTGCATGCATTCATCAAATGCTTCCGTATTCTGTGAGATATAAGGATTAATCCAAACACATACCTTAAGATTCTGTTCGTGATACCGCTGCAGCATATTCTCGGGTTCAGGAAATATTTCCTTATCCCATTCGAATCCGCACCACTCATAAGCATGCATCCAAAAACAATCAAAATGAAATACATGCAGAGGAATATTTCGTTGTTTCATTCCCTCTATCATTTTCATAACTACATTTTCATTATAATCAGTAGAAAATGATGTCGTTAGCCACAAGCCAAAGCTCCATGCCGGAATCAGAGGTGCTTTACCTGTTAAATCTGTATACAATTCAAGAGACTTTTTCGGTGTACCTCCACTAATGACATAGTAACTTAAGGATTCCCCCTCTACAGAAAACTGCACTCTCTCTACTTTTTCACTTCCTATCTCATAGGAAACATCTCCGGAATTATCTACAAGAACGCCATAGCCTTTATTTGTTAGATAGAAAGGAACGTTTTTATAGCTAAGTTCACTTGCCGTACCACCGTCTTCATTCCACATATCGATAACTTGTCCATTTTTTACAAACGAAGTAAAACGTTCTCCAAGTCCATAAATATATTCACCTACATCTAGAGAAAGCTGCTCTACCATATATGCCTTTTCTGCATCACTGTCTATCATATATGCCATATTTCGGTAGCTTGTTTCCGTTAGCATTTTGCCGCTATCAACAAATTCTATTTTCCAGTTTTTCTTGGCCTTATTAATTATTGCCTTAAGACTACCTGAGGAATAATAGAGTTTCTCTTCATCTTCCCATATTGTTACTTTTCCGTTTCTTTCATCATTAATTTGATAATGGGGTCCCCTGTCTTTGCGTCCCCTAAAATGCTCAACCTTCACATTTATTATATTATCCATAGGACTTTCTAACGTAATCGTAAGCATAGCCACGTTTATACTCTCTGCACGTCCCGGTGTATGCACACTCGCTGCATATATAATCAGCTTATCATCTATAATTTTGTGATAGGCATATTCTACCGCATAAATCGGTTTTATATTTTTTCTAGTTAACCAATAACCATTTGTAAACTTCATCTTTTCCTCCAACTTTCCGTGGAGTTGCTATTTATACAGAACGATACGCCGTCGATGCACCTTTGATTAGAGTTCCTTCGAAAATAATATGCTTCACCTTTGCTTCTTTTTCCATAGTATCGAAGAGAAGGTCTAAAGCCTTATCTATCATATCTCCAATAGGTTGGCGAATGGTAGTAAGAGATGGTTGATAATAATCTGCAATTTCCAGTCCATCATATCCTGCTACCGAGATATCTTCCGGCACCTTTTTTCCGCTATCAAAAATAGCTTTACAGGCTCCGATTGCCATATAATCACTCGGAGCAAAAATTGCTGTAACTTTCTCCCCTGACTGGAGGAGTTCTTTCGTTACCTCATACCCATTTTTCAGGGAATAGCCATTTAGATTGCTTTTCATCTTACGCACCAATGCCGGATTCACCTTAATGCCATTCTTTAAAAGAGCCATTTTATAGCCCTCATACCGTCTTTTTCCAATACTTTCATCGTTCTCAAATCCAGCAATCATAGCTATATCTTCGTGCCCTAATCGGCACAGATAATCAACTATTTTCATGCTTTCCACAATATCATCAACAAATACAGAAGAACAGCAATCCTCTCCGAGAGAATTTTTTATATCGATAGTACACGCTACTATAGGTATTGTAATCTGATTGATTTTATTCGCATCCTGACTGAACAAACCGCCAAAAAAAACGATACCTTTCAGCCTCTTTTCTTTCATCAGTTCAATAGCAACATCCATTTCATCTTCCGCATCGTCTACTATCTGAAATACGAAAGAATACTTTCTCTTATCACATTCCTTTTCGCCAATGGCAATAATTTGAGCCACAAAAGGATTGCTCAGACCTTTAGCCAGAATTGCAATTGCATCTGATTCCACTCTTTTTAGATTCCTTGCACTGTTATTCGGAACATAGTTATTTTCCTTTATAACATTTAAGATTTTTATCCTAGTATCTTTGCTGATTCCGGGGCTATTATTGATTACTCTGGACACGGTTGTCGCACTGACTCCACATATACGTGCAATATCAGTAATTGTTACATTCTCCATATATCTGCCTCACTTTAGTAACGACTTATGGTAAAAGTATATCAACTACATGTATAAATTGCAACTTACCCTTATTCATCCTTTTACTGCTCCTGCCGCAACACCTTTTATAATATATTTTTGACAAAATAAGTAAAATACTATTACCGGAACTATTGCCAATACAAGCATAGCCATCATAGCCCCCATATCAATCGATCCATACCCTCCTCTTAGATATTGCACAGCAATGGGGATTGTCTGATAGTCGCTCCTTAGAACAAGGACAGGGAGCAGGTAGTCATTCCATACCCACATAGCATTCAGTATAGCTACTGTTATAATCGTAGGTTTTAGTACCGGACAGATTATCCTAAAAAATGTCTGAATCGGATTGCATCCATCAATCAATGCTGCTTCCTCCAAAGAAATAGGAATCGATTTTACAAAACCGGCAAACATAAAAACCGACAATCCTGCTCCAAACCCTACATAAACAAATATAATTTTTATAGGCGTATTAAAGTGTAAAGTATCCGTTATCTTAGCTAACGGAAACATAACCATTTGAAAAGGGACTATCATAGCGAATACAAATAAATAATATAGTATAGATGAATAAATTCCTTTCACTCTCGTCAGCCACCATGCCGTCATGGATGTAAATAAAATAATTGCACTTACTGATAACACAGTGATAATTGCCGTGTTTAAAAATGCATTGATAAAACCTGTTTTTCCTATTCCTGAAATATAATTACTCAATCCTACAAAAGTCTCCGTGGTAGGCATTGCAAAAGGGATATCACTAATATACAGCTTACTCTTAAAAGAATTCATAAATATAAGGAATATAGGTATTAAAAAAAGTAACATCAATATCACAAGGAATATAGTCAAAACTATTTCCGTTTTCTTTGATACTTCAATTACTTCCGCTCCCTTCAACTTTTGTTTTCTGCTTTTTAACATTAGCTTTCCACCTCCTTACTCCTTGTAAAAAATAATTGGGTTAAAGATATCATAGCAACTAAAACAAAGAATACTACCGCTTTGGCTTGTGCTACTCCTTCCCAGCCATTTCTTCCATAAAAAGTATTATAAATATCCAGTGCAAGCATTGCCGTCTTTCTGGCAGGGTTACCGGCAGTAAGTGCGAGGTTCTGATCAAATAGCTTAAACGAGTTCGTCAATGTCAGAAACAGGCAGATTGTTACTGACGGCATAACCATCGGAATAATAATCTTTCGAAGTGTCTGGAACTTTGTCGCTCCATCTATTTTGGCCGCTTCAATTAGTTCACCTGGAATATTCTGTATGCCTGCAATGTATATAATCATCATATAGCCTATTAACTGCCAGTTCATCAGTATTACCAGACCCCAAAAACCATATTTGGGGTCTGTTGTAATAGTCACCTGAAAGTGAGCAAGTGCACCGTTAATAATTAGCTGCCAAATATATCCCAAAACAATTCCACCTATAAGATTCGGCATGAAAAATACCGTTCTACTTACATTTGTTATCTTAATTCCTCTTGTTAACATATAGGCAAGTGAAAAACCTAATATATTAATTGATAATACTGTTACAATAGTAAATTTTGTTGTAAAAATAAGTGCATTTAGAAAATCTTCATTTATAAATGCCTTTTTGTAATTCTCAATACCTATAAATCTCGCATCTGCAACTGTAGTAAACTTACAGAATGATAAATATATCCCTTCACCAAATGGCAGGATAAAAAAAATCATAAATAGAACTAGAGTGGGAAGTACAAATATTGGGAAAAACTTTTTATATGTCTTTTGCATACTGCCCGGTTCCTTTCTTTACTCTGACAATGCCGCTTTTTCAGTTTTCCATTCAGAAATCGTTTCCTCTACTAATGTATCCCAATCTTTCTGTCCAGAAGTATATTCTGAAATGTCTGCCCCTAAATCATCCTTAAATGTCTGACTGGGAAAAGTAGTATATACCCATGGGACCCCATATAAATTCTCATCAGACATACTTCTTATTACCTCTTGCGCTAATGGGTCACTTGGTGTTTCATTTTCTTCAAATGTATTAAACGGAGCAATAAATCCCAACTGGTTTGTGACATAGTCTTTTCCTTTTTCAGACTGGAATACCCATGTAAGGAAGTTAATTGTTGCCGCTCTATCAGCCTCGCTCGCCTTACTGTTGATACAGAGGAACCCTTCTGTCCCAACACAAAGTCCCTGTTTTTCTTCACCTTCTACACCCGTATAAATGGGTAAGAACTTAATATTTTCTTCCGATACTATATTACCTTCTACTCCCTTGATCTGGTTCCATGCCCAATTACCATTCTGAACCATCGCTACACGGCCGAGTGCAAATTCCGACATGGAATCATCCACCGACTTTGCCCCAAGCATAGAAGGTTCCGTGCAGGAGTTATTTATGTATAAGTCAAATATATTCTTCATATTTTGATTATATCCAAAATCAAGTTCTGCCTTATCTTGTACATTATCCCTTTGATATTCATAGTAAACAGAAACATTCATTAAATGTGTCTGCCATCTCCAATCTTCCCCAGGGCTTAACGACGTGGATGCAAAGACCCCATCAATTTCAAGGGCTTCCTTATTAGCTGTCATATCTTCTACTACTTCTTTAAGAACAGCGAAACTATTAATTTCTTCCATAGAAGAAATATTCGTTCCTTTTCCTGAAAGCGCAAAATATCTCTGCATAATTTCATCGTTATATATTATTCCATATCCTTCTACTACATATGGAAGTCCGTAAACACCTTCTTCATCCACTCCCGTTATTGCCAGGCTTTTATCAAGCAGTGTATTATAAAGGTCTATTTCACTTAAATCCATCGTATATTCTTTCCAATTCTGATATCCAATCGGTCCATTAATCTGGAATAATGTCGGCGCACCACTCTTTGCCATCTCGGATTTTAAGGTCTGTTCATAAGTGCCTGAAGCTGCGGTCTGCACCTTAACGCTTATTCCTGTTTCCTCCTCATAAGCCTGAGCAATTTCTTCCCAAACTTCTGAAACTTCTGGCTTAAAATTCAGATAATATACTTTACCTTCACCATTTCCTACTGCTGCCGTTTCGCTGTTGTTACTACATCCGATCAATATCATTGCCGCAGTTAATGCCGACGTTAATAACAAACTAATCTTCATCCTTCTCATAATAAATTTCCTTTCTCTGATTAATATAACAGTATCTTTGCTTGTTTTTAAGCTTATGTTAACGTTAACGTTAACGTTACCATTTATGAATAAAAGATAACATATTGCAAAAAATAATTCAATCTTTTTTTCCTTTTCGTGAAATTAAACATATTTTATACGGCTTTTACTCTTTAGTATGAAAACTTTTAGTGATTATTACAAAGTTTAGGATTCAAAAACAAAAGGGCAATTCTTTTTATAATTTTATTAACGTATTTTAATAAGCCCTGCCTAAGGCCGGGCTTTAAAAGACATATTCTTCTATTTATTTAAAGGATTAGCTTACTTTTTGTAAAGTTGATTAGATTTTGTTGTTCCCAATATTCTCGGGACATCACCCTTCCCCTCTTACCTCTAGCCATTTTCTCACCTCGCCTTTTCCCCTTGACGGCAACTGTACGAGAATCACTGCACCGAACACGAGGGCACAGCCGAAGAGTTCCTTAGGTGATAGCGCCTGTCCCAAGATAAGCCAGCCTCCCAAAAGAGCTACCGAGGATTCCATACTGAGAATAAGGGAAGCAATCGCAGGTTCTACATGTTTCTGGGCCACCACTTGAAGGGTATATGCAATACCGCAGGATATTACACCTGCATAGAGAAGAGGCCAGATGCCGGAAAGAAGCTGGCTCCATGTAGGCTGTTCCAAAAGGAAGCTACCCATAATACAAATACTTCCTGCCGTCAGGAATTGAATGCAGGATAATACGATTCCGTCCATTTTAGGTGAAAAATAGTCTATAAGCAGGATATGTACGGAAAATAAAATGGCACATACGAACGTGAGGGCCTCTCCTTTTCCAATTGAAAAACTCTCGCCTGCACAGAGCATATAGAGTCCCACCAAGGCGATGATAGCAGCGCCCCAAACTTTTCCTGCTACTTTCTTATGGAAAAACAAGCCCAAAATAGGCACTATAATAATATATAATGTGGTTATAAACCCTGATTTCCCTACAGTTGTGTGACGAATTCCCATCTGCTGGAAAATAGACGCTGAACAAATCACTATTCCGCAGCATATCCCGCCTTTAAGAAAAAAGGGAAAGGAGGGCTTCGACACCATCCTCTCCTTCCTCTGCCGCATCGCTATCACCGGTAAAAGTACGATACCGCCTATGAGAAAGCGAACACCATTGAAGGTAAGGGGCCCCATGTGGTCCATCCCAACGCTTTGTGCTACAAATGCGAAGCCCCAGATACAGGCTGCCAAAAATAAGAGCAGACTGCTCCCTATTGCTGTTTTTTTCATAATGTCTCTCCACCTCTTATTGTAAGCGCAATCTCGCTTACAATATCCCTAATCATTTTATCTTCGCAGTCAATGACAATATCCGCATATTTTTCATAATAAGGAATTCTTTCCTCATACAGATCCTTAAGTGTCTGTCCATCCCGCACGGCTACTCCCCTTTCATTTAAATCGCCTAATCTATCAGCGATGGATTCATAGGAAAGCTTTAAGTAGATTACCGTTCCTATGGATTTTAGATGCTCCATAGCCTCCTTACCATAAACGGCGCTTCCGCCTGTGGCAAGAATGGTTTTTTCCATTTTGAGGGAGGCATTTACTTCATTTTCCACAGCAACAAATCCATCAATTCCATTTTCCTCTATAATCTGATGAAGCAACTTCCCTGTGCGCTCTTGGATAACCAAATCAGAATCAATAAAATGGTATCCCAGACGCTTGGCAAGTACGACTCCTATCGTACTTTTCCCTGCCCCCGGCATACCGGTCAAAATAATATTATTCATACAAACAATCCTTTCCCGAACGATTCCAAATAAATAATCATGTATTTGGAAGTCATTATAGATTAACATTTACTCATTCTAATTCCACATTCAATACATTATTGTACAAGGCTTTTGAAACTTCTTCAACTGATTTCTATAAACTTTTATACAAACACAAAATAGACACGGCGGCTTTGTGCAAATCTAAGAAACTTGATGTTTCGCAAAAATCCTACGCGAAACAACCATGCTGAATGTGATTAAAATAATTGCCGTAGGAATAGCCCATATCGCATAAAGCATACTGTTTTTCATTTGCTCAACGGACATTATCGAAATGTACTGTAAGTGATAAAGGGGCATGAGTACAATAATCCGATATAGTGGGCTTGTTTCGGGTATGGGCAGCATTATCGGCATTACATGTATAGTTCCAGAAACCGCAAAGGCAACCATTTGACTTTTGCAAATAGCAGATAAGATTAAAGTAATACCTGTTATGCTGATTGCACCGCTTAATGCCAAAATAAGCTGATATTTAAGCACCGTCCCACAAGCAATATTAAATGGGATATATCCCTCTACAAACTCTTGAGGAGCGAATAGAATACTGCAATCCAAGCCCTCTGTGCCATATAAAGTAACTGCTAACATCAAATGAAAGGCAACAATCAAAATAGTTACAAACAATGCAGAAAGAAGACTTGCAATTATTTTTGCGGTAGCACACTTTGTTTTTCCATATTTGCTTGTTAAAATGATGTTATCAACACCGCTGTATTCCCCTGAGAAAACAGGGGCAATCATTAGAATAATGACGAAAGAAAGAGCAAGCAAAACCTTTGCTATATTTCGACTTGTATTAAGCCAACCGTTCACATATCCGATTTTGATTTCTTCGCCACCAAACACATCAGAAACACTTGACCCATTCCAATTCCCGTTCATATCCGAAAATCGAGCAAAAACGGCAGATTGCATAGCATTTTGATAAAGATATTGAGCGTTCATTCCATGCAAGTCGTGAGTAGGCCTAAAATCAGCCATTATTTGTTGCATTTTTTCATCTGTCAAAATACCCTCGTATTTTTCTGTAATAGATTTATCAATCTCAACCGCAGTTCTGCCGCTGCCTTCGTTGTTCTTGCCATCAAAAGCGTACATATTATGGAATGTAGCAAAAGAAAGGACAAAGGACAGTAACAGTACGGCGGCAGTAGAAATTATCGTAAGTCGTTTTGTCAATATTTTTTTCAGTTCAAATTTAATTAAATTCTTCATTCCTTACCCACTCCTTTGAAATAGAAAAGGTACAAATCTTCTAATGTAGGCTGCACCTGTATTGCATTTTCCATAGGTTGACGGTCTGCAATCAACCGCAGCACCGTATTATTATTTTCGACGTTTCGCAAATTGCTTATATTAAGCATTTCTGTGTACCGTTCAGCACGATTGGACGGAACAATACATTCCCACACATAACCGTCAATTTCTGCGGTAATTTCCTGCGGTTTTCCGAATTGAAGCACCCGTCCAGATTTCATCATAATAATTTCTTCAGCGATAAACTCAACATCAGACACGATATGAGTAGACAGGATAACAATCCTGTCTTTGGAAAATGCGCTTATTAAATTACGAAAACGAACACGCTCCTTTGGATCAAGCCCCGCAGTTGGTTCATCTAATATTAAAATGTGAGGATTGTTCAGCATTGCCTGTGCAATCCCTAAACGCTGCTTCATACCACCCGAAAAGGTTTTGATTTTGTGGCGGCTTTTCTTTGTCAAATCAACCGACTCTAACAATTCCGCTGCCTTTTTCTTAGCTTTCTTCTCGTTCAATCCCTTTAATGCGGCAACATACATTAGATAATCCATTGCGGTAAAATCGGGATAATATCCAAAGTGCTGTGGGAGATATCCCAACAACGCCCGGTATTTCTCACCCAATCCTAAGATGTCCTTTCCGTCCAAAGTGATTTTTCCAGAGGTGGGTTTTTGAATATCACAAAACAGCCGCATAAGAGTGGTTTTTCCTGCGCCGTTTGCACCAAGTAGACCATAAACTCCATTTGATAGAGTAATATTCAAATGGTCTATGGCGGTCTTTGAGCCATATTTTTTTGTTAGCTCGTTTGTTCTAAGTTCCATATAAAAGCTCCTTTCATCATGGGGAGCAAAAAATACTCCCCATGTGTTTACATAGAGAGTATAAAATACAATATTCAACTTTTTATCTACAATTCTTGATTATCTCGAAAAAACCCTTGATTTATCGGCACATTATCACCCTACTACATTCTACTGCTCACCCTTTCATTTAGATATGATTATACATAGCATATACATGACTGAAATAAATCATAATATTTATTTGTTATTATTCGGTCAGCCGTATATAATATAGAATTATAATGCTAATGAAAGGACGTAAATATGGAATATATTTCTGCCCCGGAAGCCGCGAAAAAGTGGGGTATTTCAGAGCGGCGAGTACAAAAACTTTGCGAAGAAAATCGAATATCGGACGTTGTACGATTCAGCCGTATGTGGCTGATACCAAAGGACGCTGAAAAGCCCGCTGATGGACGCAGAAAAAATATAGAAGTAGATAAATAGTTGAATATTATCCGATATATTTAAATGGTTAAGGAGGTGCGAAAAATGAAAAGCAAAATTTTAATTGCTGATGATGAAGCTGACATTGTAATAATGCTTAGCAGGTTCTTTGAAAGTAAGGGCTATTATGTTCTCAAAGCTACAAATGGACTTGAAACATTAAAGCAAGTTGAATATAATCCCGATATTATTTTACTTGACATCAATATGCCGGGATTGGACGGATTGGAGGTTTGCGAGCGTATTCGTAATTATGTATCATGCCCTATTCTTTTTCTTACCGCAAGGATTGAGGATACAGATAAAGTAAAGGGCTTTTCTGTCGGTGGTGATGATTATATTGTCAAGCCCTTCTCGCTCGTGGAATTGGAAGCAAGAGTACACGCCCATTTACGCCGGGAAAGCCGCCATACTTTTGAAAAGCAATTAAGATTTGCCGGAGAACTCACAATAGATTTTTCGGAGCGTAGCTTATTCTGTAAAGGCGAAAGGGTTATGCTTGTGAAAAAGGAGTTTGATATTGTAGAACTTCTCTCTCAAAATTCAGGGCAGATTTTTGACAAGGAACGGATTTATGAAAGAGTTTGGGGATATGACTGCGAGGGTGACTGCAGCGTAATAGCAGAGCATGTACGCAGAATACGAGCTAAAATTGCAGCATATACAGACAAGTCCTATATTGAAACGGTTTGGGGTGCGGTTATAAATGGAGAAAATGAAGCACCTTTGGCGTAATTTATCTTTGAGAAAGAGCATTGTACTTTATGTTTTTGTGTTTGTCGTCATTGCTCTTATTTCAAGTATGGCAACAGCCCTATTCTGTAATAATGCGGCTGAAAATATTAAAAATTCATATCCAATAACAGGTGAAAAATATTATCTGACAAATGAAAATGGGGAACACTTAGGCGAAGGAAGTTATATTGGTACTGCCCCCGCAGCTTTATCTCCCAAAGACGAGCAGCTTATATCTTTATATGGAATTGTGCCGATTATAGCAACACCGTTGTATTCTGCACTATGTATTATTGCCGCAGCTTTATTGTTTTACAGGAACAAGCTAAAAAAACCGCTTGCAGAACTAAAGGCGGCTTCGGAAAAAATTTCAAATAGCGACTTAGATTTTTCTATCACCTATAACAGTAAAGACGAATTAGGACAGCTTTGTACTTCTTTTGAGGTCATGCGCTCTACTCTTGCAAATAATTTTTCTGAAATGTGGCATCAAGTTGAAGAACGCAAACAGCTTAATGCTGCTTTTGCTCATGATTTGCGTACCCCCCTTACCGTATTAAAGGGCTATGACGAAATGTTACAGGTAAGTAATGACGATATGACGAGGGAAATCGCCCTTACAATGGGAAAACATATTTTTCGTCTAGAGTGTTATATTGACAGCATGAGCAGCTTGCGGCGATTGGAGGACGCACAGCCAGAGTATACAGAAATATCGTTGCAGAAACTTTTATCTTATTTAATTGAAAGTGCAGATATGCTATGCACACAGAGAAACAAAAAACTATCCCTGCAAAACAATACGACCTCAAAATACTTAGTCCTTGATAAATCGTTTATTTCGCAGGTAATCAATAACTTGATTTCAAATGCTCTCCGTTATGCCGTTTCAATTATTACATTGACTATTGAGGAAAAGGATAATGGATTGCTGCTGTCGGTATCTGATGATGGCAAAGGCTTTTCTAAAGACATTTTGAAAAAGGCAGCAACCCCTTATTTTACCGAGGAAGAAAATCATCTTGAACACTTTGGATTGGGATTATATATCTGTAAGGTGTTTTGCGAACATCATGGAGGTTATCTTAAACTTGAAAATCTTTCGATTGGTGCAAAGGTATCTGCCTTTTTCAAAACTCCATCTTTGTAGATAAAAATGATTTATAACTGTTCGGTACCCTCACAGTTACAAATCATTTTTCAATCTGAAGCAGCCCCTCTTCCCGGAGATATTTCAAAAATGCATCACATCCTTCTACCAC
Source organism: Kineothrix sp. MB12-C1 (assembly GCF_030863805.1). NCBI lineage: Bacteria > Bacillati > Bacillota > Clostridia > Lachnospirales > Lachnospiraceae > Kineothrix > Kineothrix sp. MB12-C1. The sequence continues at coordinate 3,074,415 of NZ_CP132957.1, read as the reverse complement.
ATCCCGATAAGTCTCATCGAAGCATGAGCTATACCAAGGATCTCTAATATTCGAATTCCTACCGGCATATGAAAGTAACAAAGCGATTTTTCCACCTTTGTGTCCCGTCATACGTTCCATATTACGAATATTCATATCATCCATTCCAATCAAATAATCATAGTCGTCATAATCAGATTTCTTAAGCTGTACGGCACGTTTTCCCTCACAGGATATCCCATGCTTTGCGAGTTCGGCCTTTGCCGGCGGATAAACCGGATTGCCTACACCATTCCATATTTCTTCCGTACTGGTGGCTGCGGACGCAATATAGAACTGATCCTCCACGCCTAATCCCTTGACTTTCTCTTTTAAAACAAACTCAGCCATTGGGCTTCTGCAAATATTGCCGTGGCAGACGAATAATACCTTTATCATATATAAAAATCCTCCTTAAATACCGTAATATGCCGTGTTTTGCTGCGGCCAGACAGACCGTGGAAAGATTCGTTGTTCTGTTTCGCAAAGGAAGTGTTAAATTATTACACATCCAACATAGCCAGATAACTATCCAGTCTCACATTCACATACCCCGCAAACAACTTCTCCATCGTATCCAACTTATGCTTCACATGATATTCATCAAAGGCATTATAATAAGCAATCCTATCTGCAAATTTAATATCAATCGGCGGGTACCCTGCTTTCATCAATTCCAGGTTCACAAGTAGTCGTCCGGCCCTACCATTACCATCAATGAAGGGGTGGATACCCTCAAACTCAATATGAAACCGCGCAAGCCGGGGAATGATATGCTCCGAACTATTTCGATAAGCTTCCAACAACTGTTCCATCTTCGGCTGAATCAAATATGGCTGCACCGGCTCATGCTTTGCACCCATGATTCTTACCGGAACTCTTCTGTAGACACCGCGGTCATCTCTTTTATCTGCCAATACCAGATAATGAATCTGCTTGATGACATTCTCCGATAAAGGCACCCGATCTTTTACCAGTTCCCGCACAAAATCAAACGCCTCTTTATGCCCAACCGCTTCCATATGGTCTTTCAGCGGCTTTTGGTCAATTGTCAAGCCTCGCAACACCATATCCGTTTCACGCAGGGTCAAGGTATTTCCTTCAATCGCATTGGAATTATAGGTGTATTCTACAACAAACTCCTCTGTCAGCCGTTCTGCTTCGCCCGCCGTCAAAGGACGTCTGGAATCCAACGCCTTCTTCTTTCTATCAATGATTTTCAGCAAACTTTCAGCAGTTTTAAACCGCCCGTCCTCCGGCTTCCTTGCATCGACTGGAATCATCCAACTGCGTCCCTCACGGATAACACCCGGAATTTTACCTTCCGAACATAAGATTCGAACTCTTCTATCTGAAATGCCCCATTTCCCTGCAGCCTGCTTCACTGTCATATACATAATTCTGCACCTCGTTTCAAAAATTAGTATATCCCATAATCGGAACAATAGCAATGACATCGGAACAACATTTCATCCACATCGGAATAATACAAAAATCTAAGAGCAATTTTTACATCCTTCCGAACCGACCCGCGCACAATCACCTCTCCATTCATGAAGAGAGCCTTTTCATAACATACTAATACATTATATCTTTGTCCTTCTACCTTCATGTCATTCCTTTTAATACTGAATATAACAATTTCCATATTGCTATGCCTTTATTCTCCGGATATATATGCTGTTATATATGGTGGCATTTCACTGCGATTCATCTTTTCATATTCTTCTTCTGTTCCCGACCAAATGATAGAGAAATGTAGATTTGGATTCCCATTAACTATATCTATTATATCTTTAGTATCGTATATTTCATTCATAGTTTCAGTAAGATTCTTTTTTGATAAATAATCAATATCTTCTATGTTAGCTCCATTATGTATTTCATCTGCTGTTTGTATGTATCCAGTGCCTTCTATCTTAATTGATTCTACCATTTACTTTGCTTCTTTAGCACTAACTAAAGAAACTCTTTTGATTGTAGGCTTTTCTTTATTATCGCCGCCTCTTATTATAAATCAATATAAATACTAAAAAAGGGATTTCTTTTGAAGAAACTCTATATAATCCTCATGCACATACGTATGTCCAACTATTTTTCCTTCCGCATGACCTTCTGCTAATTTTTCAAATAGAGTTTCAAGAAACTCTTGAAATAATCTTCCGCTAAAAGCTTGGCCAACAATATCTAAAATATTTTGCACATCTTCAATTTTGGCCAAATCATATGAATTTAATGATTTATCAATATATGATTTACAATCCCAAGCTTCATTTCTTTTAGCATTTAATTCTTTTTGATAAAATAATATATGTAATAAATCATAATCCTGCGCAGACATAAAACTATGATAATCTTCGCACATTTTTTCTTCCATTTTATAATACTTATAACTTTTCCAAGCATCACTTATCGCAACAATATTATTCGGTAATGATAAATTTAGAATCCAGTAGCCGGAAATTGATACATCAATCCATTTAACTTCTTCAGCACTGTAATTTAATCGAATTAACTTGGGATAATTATCTTTTCCGCCAAACAGACGCATCAACATTTCTATATTCGCTCCCGTTACAAACATATCCAATTCTCCTATAGAATTGCTATAGAATGCCTGATGGGTAATTACGATACTATTAAATAAGGAATTCATAAATGCTCTTGTAAGCATATTTTTATCGAATAATACTACCGTAGTAATAAAAGATTCCAACAAACCACTAAACAACCTTAAATCATATAACTTTGTATCTACTATAATTTCTTCTATATCATCTTTAATGGAATCCAGATATTCTGTTACCGCCGCCTGTTTTTCTTTATCGTCAAATGTTTTATTATTTAAGATATCATGTACGATCGATATTCGTGCCTCAGAAGAAATAGTCTTTCTGTATTCTATGCAATTTAATTTGCTCCTCAAAATATCATGAACAAATTTTTCACCCAATATTTCAGAATTACATACTATGATTACTTTCATACCATATACTTCAATAATCTCATTTATCAGTCCAACAATCGCAATATATTTATCAAAATCCTCTCGTTCGGAATTTTTATTTACAAAATCCTCTACTTTTGAAAATGCTTTTTGTACAGAGTCAAATTCTTTCTTAATCTCTTTAAATTCATTTAATGCATTTCGTCCCTTTGTAACATCACTAAGTAAAAAAGATGATTTTCTATATAAATGTGATGAGTATTCATTTGTAATTGTTCTTGAAGTAATTCGTTCGAAATCATCGAAAATGAAAATAGATTCCTTTTCAACTGAATCGTAACCATATGATTTTTTGAGAAGCTTTGCTATTGGTTCTCCGATAACCGGCAGAAATTGCAATACCTTTATCGTAAGTGCATAAAATGAATTATCTTCTTGCTCAATGGTACGGCTGATTTCTTTTACCAAATCTTTTCGAGAACTAAGTCCAAAACAAGAAATCCTAAATACTTTCACTTTAGAATGTCTATAATATTTATCAAAAAATTTTCTCACTTCATATGTTTTTCCGGATCCCCATTTACCTGTAATAAGGAAACACCTTGGAATATTTGAATCATGCAAATACCTGAAAACACTTTCTTCGAATCTATCTTTTCCTCTCTGTTTTTTTAGCCGCCAATCCCAAATCAGTTGAATTATCCACATTAAAACTGCAAATATGAAAAATGCAACAATTATCATTCTGAAAATATTTTCAAACCAAAAGTATATATTTTTAATGGTCACCAATTCAATATCTACATACCAATTAACAAAATACTGACAAATAGCTTTGCATATTTTTCGCAATGCTTCAATTCGATATAATAAGATGCAAAAAACACTAATAATACCCAGAAAATCTATCAGTCTTTTTGTTTTCAGAAAAATTTCTTCAATTATTTTTATCCAAATATTTTTTTCCATATATGTTCCCCTCAAATCATCCTTTGCCTTTCTGCCGACACCTAAGCCTCTATAGCCGAGGTTAATATAAGTGAAGCATACCACTCAATTTTATCTTAATCAACTAGGATTTGTTGAATTATGTTTGGTTAAAATCAAACGAAGTCCACCTTCCTAAACAATAGGAAGGTGGACTTTTATGACCTTTGAAGGATATCTCGAATATCGCGATATCAGTTATTTATTCATTTATTTCTCACAGCTTAGCTGCTGCTTCCTTATCTACCACTACGGTAAGGCTGGGATGAAAGGAAAGAAGGGTAGACGGGTATTTGGGATCTAATTTGCCGTTTACCAATCGACTGATAGCTTCTGCCTTTTTGCTGCCTGTTGCAATGAGCAAAAGATTTTTGGCTGCCATAATGCTGCGCGGTCCCATAGTGATGTAGTAATCAGGAATATGTTTTCTCTCTCCGTTAAATTCATCCACCAAACGCTCTTTTACCCAATCCTCACAATCCACCTTCACGGTCCAGTCTTCGAATTTGGTCGTTCCGGGAAGATTTCCGCAAAAATGACCATCACTTCCAATACCGAGTACTATTAAGTCAAGTCCCCCGTCGGCTGCTATTCTCTCATCTTGCGTTTCATAATTGTACTGATCCAGCTTATGTATATTTTCCTCGGCTATACCGGCAGGAGTAAGGAATGCATCTCTCAGACCCGATATCGTAACTCCTTCTCTGTCTTCTGCACGATATGGAATCTCATCAAAGTTATAGAAATGTGCATTTCCAAAGTATGTCTTTCCTTTCACCTGGGGGGTTAAAATCTCATACATACGACTAGGAGTCGTGCCTCCTGTAATGCTTAAATTAACACGATACGGCTTGTACATATATCCCAATAATTGTTGTGCCGCAATCATACTCATCTCTTCCAACGTATCTGTTATAATGACCTTCATATAATCAAATCCTCCATTCCGGCGTCTTCACGCCTTTTCTAATATAACTGTTCCATACCTTTACAGTTACCTATTATTCATTTAGTTCTCTTGTGCATCCTGTGCTTGTATACTTTTTCTTCCGAAGAATACAATGAGGAAAGTGACAGCAATCGTCACTGGAATACCTATTACGATACCTATAAAGCCTTCACCTATGGTAGCAGGAATCGTCAAAATACTAGACATTACCATCGCATATTCAGCAGCACCAAAGATAGAAGTAATCATACCTCCCACACCTCCGCCGACTGCTGTAGCTATGAGTACGATCTTATACTTCAAAATTACACTGTATAAAGCAGGTTCTGTAACTCCCAAATAACCGGATACTGCTGCTGACAAAGATAAATCCTTCATCTTGCGGCTTCTACTTACAAAATATACTGCCAGCGGAGCTGTCGCCTGTGCAAATACACTCATGTAATTCATAGCGCCAATCGTCGTTCCTCCAAAACTAGATATCTGCTGCTGTACAATGACGCGCATTGCGTGGTGTGTTCCCGTGAAAACGAGGAAAGGACGAGTTGCTCCAATAATGAAGCCAGCAATCGCCGGTGAAAGCTGCAACAACCAATTAATACCGGCTGCCACATATTCTCCCGCATAGAATCCCAGGGGAGCTAAAATAGCAAGCTGTATCGGTACCATAATAAAAAGAGTGAGCATTGGTGTAAAAATAGTACTGAGCAGATCGGGTATCTTCTGTACAAAAAAACGATATACATAACTCAATATCCATACGGAAAAAATAATCGGAATAACAGAAGAAGAATAATCAATGAATGGAAGAGAAATTATTCCGAACAGGGAAAGTCCGGCACTTTCTCCTCCCAATCCATTTATAATTGTAGGATACATTAACGCACCCGCTAACGCGAGAGCCATATATTCATTGGTTTTGAACCGCTTAGCTGCACTTACTGCCAGCAAGAACGGATAAAAATAAAACATACAGTCAGAGATTAAATTCAAAATCTCAAATCCGTTGCTACCCCATTCTATCCATCCAAAATACCAGAAAGTAAAAAGAAACCCTTTAATCATACCTCCACCGATAATAGGCGGAAGACTCGGAATCAAAATGGAGGAAAGTGTCTCCATCAGTTTTGCAAACCAATTCTTATTTTGCTTATCCGCAGGCTTACCTTCGCCCGCCGAAGCTACAGTTAAATCTGGCGGAAGAATTTCTTGCAGATCATTGAAAACTTTTCCTACCTTGTTTCCTAAAATAACCTGATATTGCCCTGCTTTATTCTGTACGCCTAACACCCCATCCAAGGCTTTTATCTTTTCCGTATCAACCTTGGTTTCATCCAGCAAAGTAAAGCGCAGACGTGTAATACAATGCGTTACAGCACTTACATTGTCCTTGCCCACATAATCTAATATCTGCTTCGCTAATTCTTTATTTGTCATTTTTATACCTCCTTTAAAATTTGTAAGAAATAACATATTCCTTATTTTCATTTTATATAAATCTTCTTTATATAAATTACTTTTTATATAAATTATATATAAAACTTGAGAATATTATTGTATTTATGCATAAATTGTTTTAATATACTTCATATATTAACAATCATCTTCGTAATATTCTATAACATATTATTTTATTATTTTATCATATTCAATACTGACTAGGAGATAATAGTGAACGTAAAAGAAATCTATGAAAAAATCTTCCGCTTAACCTCAAGCGAACAATGGCATTTGCAAAACCCCGGGAAACCGAGCCCGGTTTACGAAAACATGAAGACTGAATTAATCCAAGATAAAGAATGTTATCGATTTAATTTTCCTAATACTTTGAATGGATATACTGTTGGTGTTTTAAAAGAGACTCGTTTTACCGATATACCTTTTCATTATCATACCGATATGGAATTGAACTATGTTTATTCGGGCAGCTACCGGTTTGTTATCAATGGTAAGGAGGTTACGTTAAAACAAGGAGACCTCTGTATTGTAGATGCTGATGTGATACATAACGCTTTTTACAAAGGAGAAGAGGATATTGTTTTTAATATTGTATTTCAAAAAAAGTTTTTTAAAGATAAATTTGTGAATTGGATCGGTGATAAAGGAATCCTTGGAGACTTCATCCTTTCTTCTATAAATCAAAGCCAACGGCATGATAAATATTTAATCTTCCACACCAACCACCTGGAACAAGACCAACTAGTCAGTTCACAACTAAAGGGGTTTTTCAATCTTTTAATTCAAGAATATTATCATCCTTCCTTATATAAAGGAGATTTAATGGAGCACTATCTTTCCGCTATATTCCTTCTACTGATCAATGCTGCTGCGATAGATGGGGGAAATTATTTTGAAAACCGCAAGGATGACAGCGCTATTATTAAAATCCTTAAATATATCGAAGAAAACTATTCCAAAGAGGAATGCCGTCTTGAAAATATTGCCAGAGAATTGCATTTTTCACAGAGCCACTTATACAAACTCATCCGAAAAAGTACAAACTCCAGCTTTTCTCAACTTAAAATCAAGCAGCAAATGGACATGGCTGCGCTACTTTTGAAGACTACAGATTTACCTATCTTAGATATCTCCGAAGAAGTCGGATGTAAAAACCGTACCTTTTTCTATGAGAAGTTCAAGGAACTCTTCGATATTACTCCGAGCGAATATCGAAATAAGGCCAGAAGAAATCAGAGTTAACAAAATGATATGCCGGGGGCAGGGAAAAGTACGACTCCTATCGTACTTTTCCCTGCCCCCGGCATACCAGTCAGAATAGTATTATTCATAGAAAGCACTCTTTCCCGGACTATCCCAAATAAGCAATCACTTCTACCTCGCAAAGAACGTTCTTCGGAAGTTCCTTCACTGCCACACAGCTTCTCGCCGGATTCTCCGTGAAATAAGCTCCATATACACTATTAAAGGCTGCGAAATCAGACATATCAGCCAGGAAGCAAGTTGTCTTTACTACCTTCGCATAATCGGTACCGGCAGCTTCCAAGATCGCTCCGACATTTTCCATTACCAACTTCGCCTGTTCCGTAATGTTCTCTCCGCGAACCTCTCCGGTCGCCGGATCGAGTGGAATCTGTCCTGACGAAAATAACATATCGCCCACAACAATTCCTTGTGAATACGGCCCTATCGCCGCAGGTGCCTTATCCGTAGCTACTTTTTTTAACATACTTTTTTCTCCTTTTCATATCCTATGTCCGCCTCGGCGGATTCAAAATCAAAAGCCGAAAATCATTCTTCGAATCGTGCCATTACATAAAAGCCTCTATCGTTTTCCACAATCTTCGTCACTACCCCTTCCCTGGCGAGCATCCGCTCCGAAAAGGGAACGTTCCCCGACATGGCAAGCGACGGATCTATCGTGTAATAATAGTTGCTGGGCAGAACACCTTCCGTCACTGTTATGGCATCCCCTTCTTTCAGCAGCCCCTGACGTTCCATCTTAAATTCCATTTCCCGCATAGACATGCTCCTCCCTTTCACAACAAAACAATGTATATCATTCGATTTTGGTATTCAATATATTATTGTACAAGGCTTTTCTAACTTCTTCAACTGATTTCTTTATTTATTTTTGCGCAATGATTCCCGTGGTAATAGAAAAATGCGCTGCCGTAAAAGAAGCCGTCTCATCTCCCACCCTCACCGTTACCGGGAGAGCCTTTTCCGTCTTATTGAAGACAACGAATACTAGTCTGCCGTCGGGGTTCTTAAAGGCTGTTACCTCCAACTCCTCCGTATATCTGGAAAAAGCGATGCGCGTCGACCCAGGTGTCAAATAACGGCTGAAATGCTCAATGGCCGATTTGGTGAAGCGTTCGGTCAGCACGCCTTCCTTTGTCTGAAAAAGATAGGGTGCATCACAGAAATTCTCCGCATGGTTCGGGCCTCCCTTTTCGTCTAGCAGGATATTCCAATCATAGACCCCTGTCATTCCAGCGTTAAGATTTCCGATAATATCATGGGCATATTTTTTCACATTTTCGAGTTCTCCTTCCGCACCGTATTTGCTATATTCGATGCAGGCCTCCGAGAGAATCAGCTTTTTATCGGGGAATCTCTTATGTACCAATTCCACCGCCTCGAAGTGGTCACCGCTATACCAGTGAAAGGCGATTCCCGCTACTATATGATCGGTAGTCTCATCGATAATAGTACAAGCCCTTTCATATACTCTCTCCTTGTTATGGTCCCAGATAAATATCTCTATTTCCGCCAGACCGTTCTCTATCAAAGCCGGATACAGATAATCTCTCAAAAATATCTTCTCTTCCTCCGCCGTATAGATACAGGAATCCCAAGTCTGCACCGCTTTGGGCTCGTTCTGGATGCTTAATTTCTTAACGAGAAATCCTTCCTTTTGAAGTTCCTTAATATAGTGGCAGAGATATTCCGCATACAGTCTCCGGTATTCAGGCTTAAGGCTGCCTCCCCCTATTCTTTTTCCGTTAGTTTTCATAAAAGCCGGAGGGGACCATGGGGAAAGCATTACTTCGATATCCTTTCCATACATCTTTTGTATATCTTGCCAGAGTGGATAGATATACTTTTTCTCCCTTTCAAGAGAAAAAGTGGCGAATTTCTCATCCCCCTCCACAATTGCCTGAAATTGCTCTGTGGAAAAGTCGCAGCTATCGATAGGAACGCGTACCGTGCAATAGCCCATTCCTTCTTTGCCAAAATAGGCTTCTAGCAGCTTCTCTTTATCCGCTTCCTTCATCCGGGAATAAACATAACCCGCAGAATCCGTCACCGCTCCGCCGAATCTTCTTTATAATTTGGCAGGATGAAAAAAACGGAAACTTATGATATACTTATAATTAATTATTTGAAACTTGGAGAGGTGGTAAGACTATGCTCGATCAAAATGAGATACGGCTATTAGAGAAACATCTGACCTTTTGGGATAAACTGACCGATAGGCAGAAAGATATGTTTATCAATCATACTACCGTCACCTGTTATAAGAAAGACAGCTCTATTCACACTGCCGACCTGGACTGCGTCGGTCTGCTTCTTCCCAAAAGCGGTTCTCTTCGAGTATATATCCTTTCTGAGGAAGGCAGAGAAGCCACTCTTTATCGTATTTTACAAGGTAACGTCTGTATTTTATCCGCTGCTTGTGTTCTCCAGGCAATTACTTTCGATGTATCCATAGACGCCATCACAGATTGTGAGCTACTTCAAGTGGGCTCCTCTACTTTCTCCACCCTTATGCAGGAAAATGTCTATGTGGAAGCCTACGCCTACAAGATGGCGACAGAACGCTTCTCCGATGCCATGTGGGCAATGCAGCAAATATTATTTATGAGTTTTGATAAAAGACTTGCGATTTTTCTGTTAGATGAAACAGCCAAGACAGGTTCTTATCACCTTAAGATGACACATGAAGAAATTGCTAAATATATGGGAAGTGCAAGAGAAGTGGTCAGCCGGATGTTAAAATACTTCTCATCCGAAGGACTCGTGCAGCTCTCCCGCGGCGAAATCCTTATCACTGACCGTAAAAAATTAATGACTCTTATTTAATTTCATCTTCTCTCTGATTACCTACTGCAGCATTTGCATGATTTCTGCTTTTGATTTTGCACCGATCGTTGTATTCACTGCATTACCGTCTTTGAATACCATCAGAGTAGGAATGGTCATTACACGATAACGTGCTGCCAAATCTCCCTCTTCGTCTACGTTTACTTTGCATACTTTCACATCGGTAAGTTCTTCCGCCAATTCTTCCACGATGGGCAGGACCATACGGCAAGGGCCGCACCAGGATGCCCAAAAATCTACTAATACAGGCTTATCGGAATTCAAAACCTCTTGATCAAATGTTTCCTTCGTTAAGTTAATTGCGCTCATATCATTTCCTCACTTTCTACTTCTTTTGCTTTTACTTGATATTTCATGTTACTGTTTACTGTTTTTATCCTTCGGGCCATATCTCATATTATTTGATTCCACCCTTTTATATGAATAGATTCACATTCGCCTCTTCCGCATCTCCCAGATAGGAAGCCACTCCGGCAAGCTCTACACCTTCTATTAGTTCTTCCTTGGTGATACCCATAACATCCATAGACATCGTACAGGCTACAAGCTTCACACCATTTGCCATGGCCTGCTTCATTAACGCTTCCAGGGAATCTACATTTTTATCTTTCATTACCTTCTTCATCATAGCAGTTCCCATACCGGCCATATTCATCTTCGATAGCTTCAGCTTCCTCGTTCCTCTGGGCATCATAGCGCCGAACATTTTCTCGATCAGGGATTTTTCTATGAATTGCTTCTCCGGTTTCCTAAGGGCATTCAATCCCCAGAAGGTGAAGAACATCGTAACCGGACGTCCCATAGCAGCCGCTCCATTGGCAATGATAAAGGATGCGAGTACCTTATCCAAATCCCCGCTGAATACAACCATTGTCTTTCCTTGCTTATCCTGACTGATCATTCCTGTACTACACGTATCTATATTATTTACCCGGCATTTATCGCTTCCCTTTTCGATAAGAACAGTGTATTGTCTCTCCTTGCGCTCGGACTTAAGGAGTTCATTCCCCGTCCTTCTGCACCATGCCTCCACATCCCTTGCGAATCCCATATCGGTGGAGCAGACTTGGAGGACTTCTCCTTCCTTCATTTCACACAGAGCTTCATTCACTTTCATAATCGGTCCGGGACACTGCATTCCACAACAATCCACCACTTTGATTTTCTTATTCGCTATCTCTCCGGCAAGCCTATCACCCTCGCTTTCTTCCGAGGTTCCGGCGGAGCTGCCATCTTGCTCTTTATGAGATAATGTACTCATCCTATCCTTGTAATGCATGGATTTATAAAAAGTCATTCCGCCTGAAAGAACTTTTACATTGGAGAATCCATTCTGCATCAATATTCTGGCACCGTTGTATGCCCGAACACCGATTGCACAATAAACGATAATCAACTGGTCTTTAGGTAATTCTATCATACGTTCCCTTAATTCGCCAAGAGGAATATGGTAAGAATCCTTCACCGCGTATATTTCCCGTTCTACCGCCTCTGTTACATCCAAGATGGTAACGTCTTTTCTTTCTTCTTCCAACATCTGATCCATCTCATCATAGGAGGTGAAACTCACCAAACCTTCCAGCACATTCTGTGCCACGAAGCCCAACATATTTACCGCATCCTTGGCTGATCCGTAAGGAGGGGCATATGCCAACTCCAATTCTGCCAGATCGTATACGCTTCCATTCAAACGCATTGTCGTAGCGAGAATATCGATTCGTTTATCCGCACCATCTTCTCCGATTACCTGGGCACCTAATATTTTCCCATCTTTATCGAATAACAGCTTCAATGTGAGCATTGCTGCCCCGGGATAATAGCCAGCGTGAGATTTCTGATCGATGATAACGGAGTGATAGTCCTTCTCTTTTATAAGACCTCTCGCCTTCAATGTCTTCTCGTTCACACCTACGGCAGCCGCCGTCAAATCGAATACTTTCGCCACGGAAGTCCCCTGTACTCCTTTATAACTTCTATCCGTTCCCGTCATAACATCCGCCAGAACACGAGCCTGTTTATTCGCCGGCCCTGCGAGGGGTACCATGGTTCTATCTTTTAACGTATAATTCTCAGTCTCTATTACATCTCCCACCGCATAAATATCCGGCACAGAGGTTCTCATATGTTCATCCGCGATAATACCGCCCCTGGCATTCAATTCGATGCCGGCCTCTTTTGCTAATGTACTGTTTGGGCGAATACCGATGGAGAGAATCACCATATCCGCTTCTATTATTTTCCCGCTGGAAAGGTGAATCTGAGTTCCTTGCCCATCATTTTCAAAGGCGGCAACACCATCTCCCAAGACCAGCTCCACCCCATTCATCTCCAGATTCTCATGAAGAAGCTGCGCCATCTCATAGTCTATGGGAGCCATCACCTGATTTTGCATTTCGATAATGCTCACATTCACTCCGGCTTCATGGAGGTTCTCCGCCATCTCCAGACCAATAAAACCGCCGCCGATTACTGCCGCTCTTTTCGGCTTATTTACAGATATATATTCCTTGATGCGATCCGTATCGGGGACGGTCCAGAGCGTGAAAATATTCGGAGCATCAATTCCCGGAATCGGGGGCTTCAAAGGAGAAGAACCAGTCGCAATAATGAGCGCATCGTAGCTCTCATCGTAAGTTTCTCCCGTCTGCAGATTCTTTACCGATACCGTTTTCTCCTCCGTATGAATCGCCGTCACTTCATTACGCACTCGAACTTCAATATTGAATCGCCTTTTCATTGCTTGCGGCGTCTGCAATAGAAGGTCATCACGCTCTTTGATCGCACCGCCAATATAATATGGAAGACCACAGTTAGCGTACGAAATATAATCTCCCCGCTCTAATATGATAATCTCCATATGTTCATCCATTCTTCTAAGACGTGCCGCAGCAGTAGCTCCTCCTGCGACACCTCCTATAATTACGGTTTTTCCATACTTTTTCTTTTCCATATCCATCACTCCTATCAGGCTTTCGCTTTTCATAGTTACAACATAACATAAAAGCCGGAAGTCTTCCGTGACTTAATCACACTCTTTTGGAAAAGATCTCCTATTCTATAGGAAAGAACTTATTACATTACAGTATAAAAGTTCTTATTAACCTGTTATGGTCTCAAGCACAACGCCATGAGCAATGCCCGGCACTGTCTGTCCTTCATTGAAACTCGTTTTCGAAAGGAGGGCTCCGGTAGGTACGAACAATACTCGTTTCCACACACCTTCTTCTAACTTTTTCAGAATGTAGGCCGACAACGTGACCGCGCTGCATCCACAGCCGCTTCCCCCTGCATGGGTATCCTGCTCCTTCGCATCATAAATCTCAATTCCGCAGTCCATATGCTGCCCGGATATATCGATTCCCTTCTTATTCAGCAAATCGATAAGTGCATGCTGCCCCACAGTCCCCAAGTCTCCCGTAATAATCTTATCATAATCCGAAGGTCTTCGATTGAAATCCATTAAGTTCTGATAGATGGTATCGCAGGCTGACGGTGCCATGCAGGCTCCCATATTCATGGAATCTTTTAATCCGTAGTCCATGATTTTCCCTGTTGTAATTCCGGTAATCGCCGCCCTGGACTTCGCTCCTTTATCACCGCTTAGAACGAAGGCGCCGCTTCCTGTCACTGTCCACGAAGCGGAAAGAGGGCGTTGATTGCCATATCCTAAGGGAAAACGAAACTCCTTCTCCGCGCTGGCAAAATGGCTGGATGTCACACATACTACATGTTCTGCAAATCCCCCTGCAACCGTTATCGCTCCCATACTAAGCGTCAGTCCGCAGGTAGAACAGGCACCGTACATTCCGATAAGAGGCATCTCATAGGATGCCAAGCCGAAACTGCTGGCTATCGACTGCCCCAGTAAATCACCGGCAAAAATATAACGTATTTCTTCTTTCTTCATGCCTGCCTTACCCAGCGCCAGATACACGGCGTCTTTTTGCAGGCTACTCTCCGCTTCCTCCCAGGAAGCACAGCCAAACATATCATCCTGACCTATCATATCAAATAATTCTGCCAAGGGACCTTGCCCCTCCTTCGTACCGACAACACTGGCACTTTCCCTGATATAGACAGGCTCTTTCATTTCTATGCTCTGTTTTCCGATGGCGTATCCACTTTTTTCCTTGCTCATACTATACCACGCTTTCCCAATATATTTTATGTATAGTATTATTTGAAAAAAAACGAAATTTATTCAATTCCTTTGTTCATCAGAAATTGCTTCCATATTTCATAGTATTGTGCCTTCAAATGAATCTCATCCGTCGTATAATCCTTCTCCAGATTGCCATTCTTATCGCACACTACTTCATTGACATCGATATAAAATATTTGTCGATTGTCCGCAAGCTGCGCAATCGCATTATTTCTTTCATTAATATTCGTGTTATTGAAAATAGGATCGGTTGCGTCCTTCTCTTGTGCCACTCGCATAATGCCTTCCACGAAGATGACCGCCTCCGGCTGTAACTGCCTGATCCGCTCCACTACCTTTTCATATTCCTTCATAAAGGTCTGCGTCGTTCCGGTCCCCAGCTCGTTAATACCGAGCATAAGATACACTTTCCCATACTGCTTCTTCTGCAGGGCATCTTCTATCGTAATCTTTTCCCCTGTTTCCTCGTCTTTCATTACTTCCTTGGTCAGCACATCGTATATGGTCAACGACGTCTTGGCAAAGAAATCGCTTCGTTCTCCCAAGCCTCCGTATTCAAAGAGACCTACCGTTCTGGAATCGCCTATAAAAGCGGCATCATCGAAGTAATCCTCTCCTACTACTTGGAACTCTCGAATTCTATCCTCTTGTGTATGCTCTCCCTGAACGAGGATCTCTTTCCCACTTTCATCAGGGATCGCTTCCACTTTCAGAGGAGAGCCGGTTGTTCCATCCACGGCCTTATCGGGAGATCCTTCCCCATCTTTATTTCCCATCGGAAGATTCAACGCTCCGGATACTGCCTCTATTACGGAAGAAGTGCTGAAGTTCATATGTTCCAATGGATATTCCCCCTTGCTGATCCCTTCCATCACCAGAGCCGCAAAGGGAGTCTTCCCCCATTGATATTCATAATCTTTATATATGGAATTTTTTCCGATTATTCCAAGCGAAGTAAAAAGCATACCGCTTATTACAAGGCCATAAAATAACGGACACTTCCTTATCCATTTCATTATCTCACCTTATTTCCTGCCTAAAATTTCAAATATGCGAAGGGATTATTCCCCATGCTGACCGTAATATAAACGGAGAGCCAGAAGATGCAGACCAGACCTGCGATCACTATCGGATGCTTCCTATGCTTGCCTAGAAAACGATAGACAGATGGAATACACCAGAGGATGCCAGCCGCCAGATACGGACCATACATACTCAAGTATTTCACGATATCCTGTGAATTAACTGCAATTCCCTCTCCCCCGATCAATGGAAACATCCTGCCTAAATATACGAGAAGCTGACCCATATCCGTGATGGCAAACAGCATCCATGTGACAGGGAGCAAAACAAGCATATAACACCTGCCCAGAATCGAATATTTCTGCAGCCATTTTCCCAGCCAAAGCTTCTCCATCATAATAATCAAAAAGAGAATAAGTCCCCACAAAATAAAGTTAGGGCTGACACCATGCCAAAATCCGGTCAGAATCCATACAATCAGCAGATTGCGCACCGTCTTACCCATTCCTTCCCGGCTGCCTCCCAGAGGAATATAGACATAATCCCTGAAAAATCTTCCAAGCGTCACGTGCCACCGCCGCCAGAACTCACTAACGCTGCGCGAAGCGTATGGATGATCGAAATTCATAATAAAAGGAAAACCCAGCATCATACCGAGCCCCGCCGCCATAAGAGAATATCCCCAGAAGTCAAAATATAGCTGCATAGAATAAGAAAAAGCCCCCAGCCATGCGAGCAAGGTGGATATGCTCTCATAACCTATGGTATGGATATCCTTCCAAAGAATCGCCAGACGATCCGCAAGGAGCACCTTTGTTCCCATTCCCAAAATAAAGAAATAAAGCCCCTTTTCAAATTGTTCCCAAGAGTAAATACGCTTCTCAAGTGTGAATCCGCCCTCCGAGAAACGCATAACCGGCCCAGATACAATCTGAGGAAACATCATAAAATAAACAGCGGTACGTTTAAATGTTGGCAGTTCCTTAATTGTCCTTTTATAGATATCCATCTGAAAGGAAATCATTTTGAACGTATAAAAGCTAAGCCCTAAAGGCAGTATTTCATTTCCAACAAATGCACCGAGCATTTTAAATATAACTAATAGCCCTACATCTAATAATAGGGCTGCTGCTAACCAATACTCTCTCTTTTTTCCATATAAGCTTATTTTTTTCGCCAGAATATAATTCATCCATACGGATACCAAAAGAAGCAGTATGAAATACGGCTCTCCTACGGCATAAAATACGACGCTCCCGAACAATAACGCCGTATTTCTGTATTTTTGCGATGTTATATAATAAATGGCTAAGAAAATCGGCAAAAAACGAAACAGGAATTCCATCCCGGAAAACAATACCATTTTTCTCAATCCTTACATTCTTCTGAATTTACATTGTGTCAAGGTAACTGTTCGGTACCCTCACAGTTACGTATTAAGAATAATTATATTGTAACACCGCAGGTTTCTAATCTCAATAGACAACCCTTAAAATAATCTTAATTTTATTTAGCAATTGTTACCTATTCACTCCGTTCTCTGTAACGCAAAATTTTTCATATGTACAAACGTCTTCCCTTTGTAGTAAGATGAACAGGGTGAAAAACTTTCACCCCCTGATTTGTATACATGCTAAAGCATGCAGATGGGAGCCAAGCGTAAAAAATAACATATGGAGTTTTATAATACAACAATGAAGACTAAAAGTAGATTTTATCAACAGACATTTAAACTGGTAATTCCCATCGTTATACAGAACTTACTAAGTGCTGCGGTAAGCTCCGCGGATGTTATTATGCTTAATTCGGTAGGACAGAGCTCTATTGCAGCAGCATCTCTCGCAGCCCAATATTCCAGTATTTTATTCATGGTTTATTATGGTCTGGGAACGGGTGCAACTATGTTGTGCGCGCAATATTATGGAAAGGGAGATATGCGTGCAATCGAAGCGGTGGAAGGAATCGCACTTCGCTTCTCTCTGGTCATCTCCATTCTATTCGCGGTTTGCGCCTTTAGCATTCCGCACCTTATGATGAGAATTTTCACTAACGATGTTGAATTGATCGCATTAGGAGCTCTCTTTTTGCGTTATATGAGCGTCAGCTATTTATGCTGGGGCTTAATTGAAATCTACCTTTCCATCCTAAGAAGTATCGGGAGGGTCGTTATCGGCACGGTACTCAATTCCGTTACGATCAGCTTCGACATCTTTCTGAATGCTGTATTTATTTTCGGTTTGTTCGGCGCCCCTAAGCTCGGCATCATCGGTGTTGCACTCTCCACTTCTATTTCTCGTGTGCTGGAATTGATTGCATGTTTCGTCATATCCTATTACAGCAAGGATATTAAACTTAACTTGAAACTTATGTTCATCCACAATAAATTGCTGCTTAAGGATTTTTTCCGCTTATCCTTACCGGCTCTTGCCAACGATGTTTCCTGGGGCGTTGCATTTTCCATGTATTCGGTTATCATCGGTCATCTCGGGGCAGATGCCGTCGCTGCCAACTCCTTCGTTTCTGTCATTCGTAATTTCGGCACGATCTTCTGTTTCGGGGTTGCCAGTGCAGGAGGTATTTTATTAGGCAAAGAAATTGGCGAGAACCGTCTGGATGACGCCCGCACCAATGCAAAAAAATTAATGAGACTTACGGTTCTCAGCGGGCTGTTGGGAGGACTTCTCGTTTTAATCGCTATTCCCTTTGTCCTGAAATATGCAGCGCTAACCGATACGGCTCTTCATTATTTAAAATATATGCTCTTTATCAATACATATTATGTTATGGGAGCCGCTGTCAACACAACGTTGATTGCCGGAGTTTTCCGAGCCGGTGGCGACAGTCGTTTCGGCTTTATCTGCGATACCATCGACATGTGGTGCTATGCCGTACCGTTAGGTTTCATCGCCGCCTTTGTCTTGCGTCTCCCCGTCCTATGGGTATACTTTTTGCTCTGCACCGATGAGTTCGTCAAATGGCCATGGGTCATAAAACATTACAAGAGCGGAAAATGGTTAAAGAATATTACACGAGATAATTTATTTGAGGATGCCTAAAGGCATCCTCTTTTAGAACCATCCGAAGCTTTTTCCCAGCCAATACAATAAACCAAGAACCCAGCTCGTAACAATACCATATAAAATCACAGGTCCGGCTATCGTAAATATTTTGCATCCGATACCGAATACTTGTCCCTCTTTTTTGAATTCAATGGCAGGGGCTGCCACAGAGTTGGCAAATCCTGTAATCGGAACAAGGGCCCCTGCCCCTCCAAACTTTACAATACTGGGATAAACATTGATACCGGTGAGCAAAATACTCATCAATATAAGAAGGAGGGAATTCCAACTGCCTGCCGTCTCTTTATCTAGTCCCAGTGTCTGTGTGCAGTAGTTCAAGATAAACTGACCGATGACACATATGATTCCTCCTACCAGAAATGCCTTCAACATCTGCACCCACAAGTTATGAGTCGGGGTGACCTCTTTGACATATTCTTGATATTCCTGCTTTATCTGCTCTTCCATCGCTATAACCTCTCTGAGAAATTTACTTTGTAACTGTTCACTACCCTCACAGTTACATTACTTTTATCTTCTCTCAGTATGCGGATTTTCATATGATTTTATGCAAGATCTTTCTTTTTTACATTCCCTTTACATTCCCCCATGTAGATAAATGGCCTTTATAAAATATATAAGGCTTCCGGCGACCTTACCCAAGGCCATCGCAAGCACTGCGATGCCGAGTCCGTGCCGGAAACCAATTCTTCTCGAGAAAATAGGAATGGAGTTAAGCATTTCTGCAATAGCCAAAGCCAGACAGCCTATAAAGATTCCCGCCAGCGAGCCGGATACCATAAGAATTCCTGTACCTGCCACATGCCAGACCGCCTCCGTATACACCTCTCCAAATAAATGCTTCTCAATAACGAAGTCGCCAATCCTTCCATAGCGGCTGAAAATACTTAAAAAACAACCAAATATAGTTCCCGCGATTACCGCCTCTTCAAAGAGGATAACTTTCCGGCCAACGTGTAACTTCCCTGCGAATCTGGGGATTAGACCGACGGATACCAGAACAGTAAAGACACCGCCTGAGGCAAAAAAACCGAAACTCAGTCCCATAGCACCCAGCAAAAGCTGTTTAAGAAACATCAATGGTCTTTCCCTCCCTGTCTGCAGTTTCCACCAAGGCGTTATCCACATCTTGTTCGTAGATGCGCATTTCTACCTCTATTGGCGTAGGATCCTTGGTAATTCTCCGTCCGCCGATGTGGTTAAAAAATACGATAATCCCGACGGAAAGCCCGATAGAATAAGACAGTTCTAAAATCGTATAACCTCCCGCGGCCTCTCCCATCACAAGTTCATATACCTTGCTGAATACTTGGTGAATCCCTACATCGTTATGGAAGGCCATAATTGTAAATGCGGTACCGAAGAAACTAATCCCCGCCACAAAAAATATTTTAAGAAATACTAAAAATCCTTTTTTCTTATCCGCCTTCACACGCTTAACGAGAATATCCGTCTCTCCGATATTCTCCACATCCACATTCGGACAAGCTTGTTCTATCATTTCTATTAATTTCAGCACGCCAAACACTTGGCGCGTCTGTCCCTTTTCGCCGAAACGGTGAATCTTTATCGATTTCACTTTCGCCGTAATATGGGAATCCGCACAATATACCTGAGCCACATCCTTAAAAAATACATCTTCCGTAGTAACCTCTACGTTCCGCCTCGCTTTTAAATAAAGAGTTTCTGACGCCATTTTCTCACTGCCGCCTCCATTAATTCATTCCTCGTAACTGTTCAGTACTCTCACAGTTACATTCCTCTTTATTATTGCGTATCGTCTCAAAATTATACGAAAGCAAACGGTAAATATCAGTAACAGTGAGAAAACCGAACTGTTACATCATTATAATTCTAGATAATCGTATATTCCATGTATTCGTAATGAAGCTTCGTTCCCTCTGTAATCTCCTCCGGCAAAAGAGCCCTCGCAACAAGCTTAAGCTCCTCATCCACATTATCTATGCGCCTTAAATTAGCATAGTCCCCTTCTATATTAACCACCACGTAATCGAATACATTCATTCGTTCTTCCTCCTATCCATCGCCATCTTTCGATATAAAAGGTATTTTGTTCCCTTACAAATAGTATAGCGCTGCACAGAAAAAAGTACAACTATAGTAACAGTTCAGCCTTCAATACCGCGAAGTCAAAATTGTTTCTCTATGCAATTTTGCGAGTACTGCAAGCGCCAAAATGCCATGCCAAATGCTTTATCTTGGTATTTTTAGCATTTTGTGTGCATTAATTGTTACTGTGAAGCAAGGCTGAACTGTAACCAACTATATGAGACTTTCTCTCATACGGACTAAAATCCTTTTTTCCATACGGCTTACCTGTACCTGACTG
This sequence comes from Kineothrix sp. MB12-C1, assembly GCF_030863805.1. NCBI lineage: Bacteria > Bacillati > Bacillota > Clostridia > Lachnospirales > Lachnospiraceae > Kineothrix > Kineothrix sp. MB12-C1. The sequence goes on along the minus strand of NZ_CP132957.1, from coordinate 3,053,331 downwards.
ATTCCCAGCCTTTTCGCCACTTCTACCTGAGTCTTGTCCTGAAAATATCTTAAAATAATAAGCTTCCTCTCCTCCTCTTTCAGTTCACCCATTAATTGCTCCAATAGCATATGGTTTAACAACTTTTCGTTGGCATCCTTTTTCTCAGGCAGCTTATCTACCAGATAGATTTCATTTCCCTCGGACTGATATACCGATTTGTAAATGGATTCCACCTCCACATTCGCCTCCATAGCCATTACGATATCTTCCACCGTCAGTTCTGTAAGGGCCGCAATTTCTTCGAGAGTCGCTTCTCTGCCTTGTTCTCTTATGATTCTTTCTGCCGCCTGCTTCACCTTCCAGCCATTCTCCTTTAACGTTCTGCTCACCTTCACCATTCCATCATCCCGCAGAAAACGTTTGATTTCTCCGCTGATCATAGGGACCGCATAAGTGGAGAACTTCACATCAAAGGATAAATCGAATTTATCGATGGCTTTGATCAATCCGATGCTCCCTATCTGGAATAAATCCTCCGCTTCATAGCCTCTTCCTAAAAAGCGCTTTACAATATGATGAACCAGCCCCAGATTTTTCTCTATCAGTATCTCTCTTGCTTCTTTATCACCAGCTTGTGATTTGGCAATCAGGGCTGTTACTTCCTCCATAGCTACTCCTCATCCTCTATCCACGGGGTACAGCCTATTTTCTTCTTCATCTGTACCGTCGTTCCCTTTCCCACTTCAGATACCACTTCTAAGTCATCCATAAATGCTTCCATAAAGGGGAAACCCATTCCGGATCTATTTAACTCCGGCTTCGTTGTAAACAATGGCTCCATGGCCTTTTCTATATTTTCGATGCCATTCCCTTTATCGATAATTTCAATATGTAATACATCTTTCTCAATGGAACAATTAATTTCCACCTTGCCATCTTTTTTTCCATCATATCCGTGAATAATTGCATTCGTCACCGCCTCCGATACCGCCGTCTTTACATCCGACATTTCCTCCAGAGTAGGGTTTAAGAATGATATAAAAGCTGCTACGGATATCCTTGCAAAAGATTCATTTTCCGACACCGCATCAAATTTCATCTTCATTTCATTTTTCATCTCACTGCCCATGCCTTTCTCCTAGTCCATGATTTCCACTATTTTATGTAAGCCTGATATCATCAAAAGATGTCTGATCCGCCTGTCCATATTAACTGCAAACACCTTACCGCCAAAGCAAGAAATCTTCTTATATCTTCCCATAATAATTCCTATTCCGGAACTATCCATAAACTTCGTATCCTCAAAATCGAATACTACATTGCTCACACTATTATGCATAATAAAACGGTCTGCATTTTCGCTTATGTACGACGATTGGTGATGATCGATCTCCTCCGGCATCCTCACCATAAGATAATTGTCGATTACTTTGAAATTCTCTTCCATGCGCTTCTCCTTCCTCTCTCTTTTCCCTTCCATCCCTTATAGTATGTCTGCTTTTGTCGATTTTATGCAAAATAAAAGAGAACATAATTACTTATGTCCTCTTTTGTAAGTTTGCCTGTACTCGTCATTTCTTAATCGCCGTTATTCATTTCCGCCAGATACGCTTTTGAACGGTTCGCCCGCTCTGTTCCGGGGAAGGATTCGATGAATTTGGTATATGCTTCCTTCGCCTTATCTTCATTTCCATTTTTCCTATATGAGTTAGCCAGGTAGAACAGAGCATCTCCGTTAGTTTCATCGTATTGATAAGCCCTCGCCAATTTCGGAATCGCGCTGGCATACTTCTCCTGTTGATAATCTTTATAGCCGTCGTTATAATAGGTCTTCGCGAGTTCCGGCCCGATTAATCCGGTAAGCGTTCCATATAACCCGGTAAATGCTTCGGAAGCTGCATCTCCTAAACTTTCCACATCGATATCATCGAGATAACCCGATACTGCCATAATATCCGAAGCATCCTGCAAGTAAGCGCCGGCTGCAAGAAGAAGCTGATCCGTCGCCTGCAAAGCGCCGTCTGTTCCAATATATCCCTCCAGATCCCCTTTCAGCTTGGCATTTTCTTCTGTCAAGGTACTCACCTGTTGCTCCATCTCATCGATTGTTGCTGTCTTGGCATCCAATTGTTCGCTCACCACTCTCAGCTCATCGTTCACCGTTGCCTTCGCTGATTGTATCCGCGCAGGCAGGATAAGAAAGCCTGCAATAGCAATACCGATAATAATTCCGATTCCCATATTGATAAGGGAAGATACTCCTCTTGATTCCTTGACATTCACAGGCTGAATAATCGTCTCATTACCGCTTTGATAGACCACTGCATCCTTCGTCTGACTTTTCTTCTTCGAAGCGGCTTTAGCCCCCTCTTCCGGAGCGAGCATATGTTCTACTTCTTTCAAGTAGCGCAATGTCATCGTATTATTGGTATCGATTTGAATGCATTTATTCAGCTCTTTTCTAGCCTTATCCCATTCCTCGCCGTTAATATACAAAAGCGCTAAAAGCTGATGTGCCTTGACCAGCTTCGGGTTCAAAGAAAGTACCTTTTTCAATTGAATAGTCGCAAGATCCAAACTATTCTGCCTGCAATATACGAGGGCCTGATTATACTTCTTAATCGTCTGATTGATAGAATCGAGTCTTGCCTGATTGCTCTGAATCATATCTATATAATCGTCTGCAATATTCTTCTTAGGACGAAGATTCTTGCTGATGACCCACTCACCGAGCGCCGATACCACTTCACCCATCTCGAAATAAACAAGACCTAACAGATTTCTCGCTTCGATATTATGTTTGTTGAACTTAAGGCTCTGACGCAGGCTGATAATCGCGCCCGACAGATCCCTCACTCCTGCTTTTTCTAATCCATCGTTGTAAAACCGATTGGATATAGACATAATCTTCTTATATGTTGATACATCAGCTCCGCAACCGGTGCAAAAATCGTGCTCAGATAAGCGGCCGCCACAATTATAACATATCATGCCGCACCCCTATTCTTCTATATGACGCTTTGTTTCTTTGCGAACTGTCGTTTCATTTTCCATATCTTTTACCATCTTGACAAAAACATCTGCCATATCTGTCAAATCCTGATTATAAATTGCATCCTCCACATCTTCTACTTCCAAACTAAGATGAAACTTTTTCAATTCTTCTTCAAAATTAATCATCCGTTCTCCTCCTTAACAGTTCCTTGATTTCTCCTACCAGATACAGGGAACCGGCTATATATATAGAATCCTGCTCTTTTTTCTTCTCTAATAAAAAAGTAAATGCATCTTTTGTACTTTCGAAAAATTCATATTCACTACTGCTATGTGCAAACGCCTCACATAATTTATCAAGGGGTGCTGCCCGGCCGCTGCCCAGCTTCGTCACCGCCGTAAAATGAAAGAGACGCTCCTTGGATAACATACGTACCATGGATGCATAATCCTTATCAGAGACCGCAGAAAACAGAAGATATCGCTTCCCTTCACACGAATCGACCTTCACTGTCTCTAAAAAAGCATAGATGCCATCCTCATTATGGGCTCCTTCTAAGAATATCCCCGGCATCACTTCTTCCATTCTGCCTTCCCATACCATGCTTTCAATGCCTGTCCTCAGATGCTCCAAAGTAACAGTTTCGTTGTTAAGTACTTCGATACACCTGGCTGCAATAGCTGCATTCTCCACCTGATACAGCGCTTTTGTTCTTACCATAAGTCTAATATAATCATAATAACGAGAACGGAAGGAAAAATCAATGCTTTTATTTGTTAAATTAACATTAAGATAGTCCTCCGCACTCACTGAGAATGCCTGTATTCCAAGGCTTTTGGCCCTTTTTATGATTACCTTCGATGCCTCCGTTCTTTTATCGCAAAAAACGACGGGGACACCGGGCTTAAGAATTCCTGCCTTTTCCATGGCAATCTCGGGTATCGTCTCACCCAGGTATTCCATATGATCCATTCCAATCTCGGTAATTACCGTCAGCACAGGCTTTGGTACTACATTAGTGGCATCCAGCCTGCCGCCGAGCCCTGTTTCCAACAGGATATAATCCACCTCTTCTTCCTCAAAAAGAAGCATCCCCATAAAAAATAGAAACTCGAAAAAGGTCGGATGATAACAATCACCCTTAGAGGTTCTCATTGCGCCAATATGTTCCGATACCTTCGTAAATGCATGAACAAACGCTTCCTCTCCCACCACAGTTCCATCAATTCGGAAACGCTCTCTCATTTCTACAAGATGAGGGGAGGAAAACATTCCTACACGGTAACCTGCCTTAGAAAGAATCGAGCACAAGTAAGCACAAACGGAACCTTTTCCGTTTGTGCCTGCCACATGAATTACCTTTCTCCCGATTCCCGGATTGCCTAAAGACTCCAGGAATCGACTCGTATCCTCAAGTGTATTCTTTTTAGTAAATCTCGGTACATCCAAAAGATATTCTTCTGCTTCCAAATAGGTCTTCATCTCAGTACCCTTGCCTATTTCCCAAGCTGCTGTAAACGAAGAGATACTTGCTCCAGCATCTGTGCATATTTTTCTAATTTTTCTTTTTCTTCCTGAATCTTTGCCTCAGGCGCCTTAGAAATGAATCTCTCATTGCTTAACATTCCATTTACTCTGGCAAGCTCTCCCTGCAGACGTTTTTCTTCTTTTTCAAGGCGCTCTATCTCCTGTTTAATATCTACCAGCTCAGCAAAAGGAATATATAACGCCGCTCCCGGAATCATCACGGATACCGCATCGTCTTCAATTCCCTCTTTATCCTTCTGAATTCCTACTTCCGAAGCATAAGCTAAGGAAGAGAAAAAGAGTTTTCCTTCCGTAAATGCGGAGAGAATATCGTCTTTCTCGCTTACTACATATACCTTAGCCTTTCTGCTGGGAGCCACATTCATCTGCGTTCTGACATTCCTTATTCCACGTACCGCTTCCTTAATAATCTCTATGTCTTTTTCTTCTTTCGCGAAATTCCACGCTTCCCGGTATGCCGGCCAAGAGGAGATCATAATCGATTCTTCTTCAGTTTGCAGAGAACAGAAGATTTCTTCTGTCAAAAATGGCATATAAGGATGGAGCAACTTCAACGCACTTAGAAGTGCGGTCTTCAAAGTCCAAAGTGCCGCGTTCTGGCTCGACTCGTTATCCGAATTATAGAGTCTCGGTTTCACCATCTCGATGTACCAATCGCAGAACTCATCCCATATGAAATCATATACCTTCTGTACCGCTATTCCTAACTCGAAATGCTCCATGTTATCGGTGGCTTCCTTTATCAACAGGTTAAGCTTCGATAATATCCACTTATCCACCGGTTCCAGCATATCCGCAGTTACATTTCCAATGTTCTTCCCTTCCATATTCATCATAATAAAACGGGAAGCATTCCATACCTTATTGGCGAAGTTACGGCTGGATTCCACTCTTTCATAATAGAAACGCATATCATTGCCCGGCGCATTTCCCGTAACCAAGGTCAAACGCAGCGCATCCGCACCGTATTTCTCTATGATTTCCAAGGGATCAATACCGTTTCCGAGAGACTTGCTCATCTTGCGTCCCTGAGAATCCCTGATCAATCCGTGGAACAATACCGTCTTAAACGGTTTCTCACCCATCTGCTCAAATCCAGAGAAAATCATGCGGATTACCCAGAAGAAAATAATATCATATCCTGTTACGAGAACATCCGTTGGATAAAAATAGTCCAAATCTTCCGTTTTTTCCGGCCAGCCTAATGTAGAGAAGGGCCATAACGCAGAGGAAAACCATGTATCCAACGTATCCTCATCCTGCGTAAGATGTGTACTTCCACATTTCGGGCATACACCCGGCGCTTCCTTCGCTACGATTGTCTCCTGACAATCATCGCAGTAATAAGCCGGAATTCTATGTCCCCACCACAATTGACGGCTGATGCACCAATCGCGGATATTATCCGTCCAATTGAAATAGGTCTTCTCCATACGCTCAGGAACGAGCTGGATATCTCCAGACTTAACGGCTTCTACCGCAGGCTTAATCAGTTCATCCATCTTAACGAACCACTGCTTTTTAATCATAGGTTCGATTGTCGTTTTACATCTGTCATGAGTACCTACATTATGAGAATGAGCCTCCACCTTTACCAAAAGTCCCATTTCTTCCAGCTCTTTTACAATAGCCTTTCTCGCTTCATAACGATCCATTCCCTGGAACTTTCCACCGTTTTCATTGATGGTAGCATCGTCATTCATAATGTTAACTTCCGGCAGGCCATGTCTTCTTCCTACCTCGAAGTCATTGGGGTCGTGAGCCGGCGTAATCTTCACCACTCCCGTACCGAACTCCATATCTACATAAGAGTCTCCTACAATAGGAATCTCTCTTTCTACGAAAGGAAGGCGTACCTTTCTTCCTATTAAATGTTTGTACCTATCATCCTCAGGATTCACCGCAACTGCTGTATCTCCGAGCATCGTCTCCGGACGAGTCGTAGCAAATTCTAAGAATTCTGTACGGCTTACTTCTCCATTCTCTTCTAGAAGTGAATATTTAATATGCCAGAAGTGGCCATCCTGTTCTTCATATTCCACTTCTGCATCGGAAATGGACGTATTACATACCGGACACCAGTTAATAATTCTGCTGCCTTTATAAATCCATCCTTTTTCATGCAGTTTACAGAATACTTCTGTAACAGCTTTATTACAACCTTCATCCATAGTGAAACGCTCTCTGTCCCAATCACAGGAGGAGCCGAGTTTCTTGAGCTGACCGATAATTCTTCCGCCATACTCCTTCTTCCACTCCCATGCACGCTCTAAAAAGCCATCACGTCCAAGGTCTTCCTTACTGATTCCCTCTTCTTTCATCTTCTCAATAATCTTCACTTCTGTCGCAATGGACGCATGATCCGTTCCCGGCTGCCAAAGTGCATTATATCCCTGCATCCTCTTAAAACGAATCAAAATATCCTGCATCGTATTATCCAGCGCATGCCCCATATGAAGCTGTCCTGTAATATTTGGGGGTGGAATCACTATCGTAAACGGTTTCTTGCTTCTGTCCACCTCGGCATGGAAATACTTCTTCTCCATCCACTTCTCATATAATCTGTCTTCAATTCCATTGGGATCATAGGTCTTTGCTAACTCTTTGCTCATCGTTATCTCCTCATTTTAATTTTGTGAATAAATTTTATGAATACATAAAAAGCCCTTCGCCTGCAAACAGCAGACGAAGGGCGTAAATTACGCGGTACCACCTTCATTTTTCTCTCATGGACTTCTCATTTTGATAACTATGCCTATCTCATGACATGTGAAAATTTATTTTCACACTAAGTCCTATCCTGTAACGGGGATCAATCGTGAAAACCTACTGAGCGCAACGGCGCTGTTTGGCCTTCCGGTTCCAAAGCTACCTTCCGCATTCCTTTCTTACGATGACCTTTCAGCCGATGAGTCATCTTCTCTTTTAAGGGGATATGCGTACTCCTCTTTTTCATTACCTTTATTTTTATAATACATTAAATATAGTAAATACAGGATGTTTTGTCAAGAATTACTTGTTAATCCCGCAGCAATATTGCCGCCTGATAGGTAATTCCTTTTCCCATATTAGGAAGATCGGCAGCGAATGCCGCATCGGCAGTGAATAGAAGAATCAAGGCAAGGCACAGAAGCTGAAGCAGCTTTCTCGTCCTTTCCTCCTTCCATATCCGCCTATATAGAAAGCGCAGGTATGGCATAATGTAACAGATGAACATCCAGCCGGCAAGGCCGAACATTAAACTGCCCCACAGACAGATCCGTCCATTGATATTCAGAAAATCTCCGCTATAATCCCACCACCTTATGCCCCACATCCATTCCAGAAAAAAGCTGGAGAAATACTCCAGCAAGGAGCAAATAAGCATCGAAAGAAAAAATACCCTTACAGGCTTATATTCATACTTCCCCAAAATAAAGGAAAGGAAAATTCCGCCACATCCATACAACGGAAGCCATGGGCCAAACAACACACCTCTATTAATAAATTCACCGTCTTGTATGAAATAAATGAGTACTTCCCATATCCATCCAACTAAGGAAATTATAAAAAACAGAGGTGTATAGAAGAAAAAGCCATAAGTCTGGCTTTTCTTTTGCTTAATGATATCTGCATACGTAGGATTCTCATTCATAAAGGAAATACCGCCTGTCTATTTTAATCAGTAATGTATCTCTATTATTATCTACTGTTTTTCTAATAGTATTTCCTAAATTGAAGCATATTCATAACTATTCAATAAGTCTGCTCATTTGCTGCGCTAACCGTAAGAATACTGAACAGTTACAGATATTCGTTGCATAACAGACGATACGGAGCTTCATCCTCTTCTATCTCCGGAAAACGTCCGATCGGTTCATAAAAACGGTTATCATTTTCATCGTCATTACACATGGACACTTCTCCCAGAAGTACATCTCCATGGCCTTCTTCCACATGGAAGTCATGATACATATACGGATAGATAGTAATGCTCTCTCCCGGCTCCAATTTCACTTTCGTACCCGCAGGCACCTTATATTCTCTTCCATCACAATTAACGGTGACATCCGTATCTGCAAATTCTCCATCTTCTGTAGAATTATAAACTGTAATTAAAACATTTCCGCCACCCCGATTGATTATGTCTTCCATCTTATTCCAATGAAAATGCATAGGCGCCATCTGCCCCTCTTTTACCATAAGGAGTTTTTCCGCATAAGGTTTTTGATAACGGTTATTTTTTATGTTTCCATTACGGATTGTAATTAACGCAAAACCTACTTCATCGAATCTTCCCAATCCATAATCTGTGATATCCCATCCAAGCATGTTATCACGAATTTCCTGATATTCTTCGTTTTTATCCTTCCATTCTTCCGGAGTCCATTTACAAAACGGAGGAGTCTCTACTCCATGTTTTTGAATCAGTTCCTCCATTTTACGAATTGCTCTATTAATTTCTGATCTTTTCATAACTTATCACACCGTTCCTTTTCTCTTCTTTTCTCATTTTCTGCCTTATAAATAAACCCGCTATAACTCTTGATTACTTTTGTTACTTTTCACAGCTTATTACAATATCCTTTTTTATTATCAAACAGCCGTCTAACAATACATCGGGCCTCTCATCCTGTTCACTTTTTTCAAGATAAATATTATCTAAAACAAGGTTTTTCACATTTCTGATATCCATAAATGCTGCTCTGCTCCAATCTGGGTAGTAATTTTCCGATCCTTTTTTATCCTTATCTTCCAGCTTGTCAACAACTTCCGGATAGCAATTCGGTATTTCATGTTTTTTTACGCCGCCTATAAAGCGATAGAACAAATGCGTCATACGAACGTTGTTAATAGGATGTTTTTCATTAGCATCCATACGGATTCCTGCAAATTGCGGCCGTCCCATAATATCATTCTGAAAACGATAATGGATATTTTTCATTTCCTCTTCATCTACCACGCTTACATTGGAAATACTGATATTTTCAAGTGTACCGATTTCCGGCATTTCTGTAAGTTCTATGGATGACCCTAAATCCTCCGGCTCAAAACGATTATTTAAAAGAATAAATATGGGTCTTGTTACATTGCGCATCTGGATATTATTAATACTGATATTTCCGATATAGCCGCCTTCGCTGCATTCTATTTTAATGCCTTCCCGCCATACATTGTACATAGTACAATTTGAAATTACCACATCACTTATCTTTCCTATGGATTTTAAACCAATTCGTATTCCCGCACAAAGTGAAGTAAACGTACAATTTGTTACATGCACATCGGAAACAGGATACTCCTTAGAACTGGATTGCAGACACAGATTATCATCAGTTCCCTGTATACGGCAATCCGAAACATAAACATGGCTGCATCCGTCAAAATCAAGACCGTCTCCGTTATATCTTTTATCATTGAAAATATCAACGCACCGAACCCATATCAAGGAACAGTCCAAGAATGCAGTAGTCCATGCCGCTGCATGATATAGTTTTATATCACTGATATGTATATCACTGCATCGTAAAAACCGTATCATCATAGGGCGATATATGCTATTTTTATTCGGAAAGGACTCTGCACTGCCGTAAATCATACCATTGCCGCATATTCCAATATCACAAGCATCCTGTGCATAAATAAAACATCTGTCCAATTCAGGTTCGTTACGATACCTGTTGTAATGAGTGTTCTCCTTATAGTCTTCAATATCTTTACTGGCAGTAAGTACTGCTCCCTCTGTAATTTCCAGATATACATGACTTTTCAGAATAATTGTTCCACTGATAAAATTGCCGTCTGACAAAACGACTCTTCCTCCGCCTGCAGTTTCACAGTCGTCTATAGCTTTTTGAATCGATAAAGTGTCATCACTTTTTCCGTTGCCTGCCGCACCATATTCTTTAACCTTTATAATCATAATGTTCACCCTATTTTATTCCATTGTCAATAGAACCGCTGCTGCCTCGAAATCTTCGAATCCTTCCAAAATTAAACGCTCTCCTTCTATGGAAATATCTATAGTTTTTCTTGCATAACAGTTTTCTACCTTCCAGCTTCCTTTCGGTATTTTCATTGTGATCTTTCTGGCAGCTTCAGATAATCTGTTTTCAAAATCTACTTTACATGGTTCACTCTGTTTCTTTTCCCCCATAAAGTTATGAATTATTACCAAAATCCTGCCTTCTTTTTCATCGTCTTGTGAAGCAATCTTGTGTCGCATTACCGCCTGCCATCCCTTCGGACGATTATAGTTTCCTACATCGTCTCCGAAGCGGTAAGAAATTCCTTCCCTGATAATATCCTTACTCTTCTCATAAATATCAATTCCATCCTCTACAATTTTCCATTGTTCCTTATTTAAATCATAAATATCTCCCGACAGGCACATTCTGCCAAGCAGTGTGCTTATCATGGAATAAAACAGCCTTTTATCCGAGTCAGTTGCACGTAGCACTGCCCATATCTGGCTTTGCCGCGGCAAAATGGCGCGCTGCACGTTAGCCGCGATGATAGGGATACTGATACATTCATGAGCATCCGAAAAAGAAGCCATTTGAGACAGTGCCATCATAGAGGGCTCTAATCTATGCCCTCCTGAAGAACAATTTTCTATTACAATATCAGGTAATTCTTCTCTGATTTTTTGGAAGAAAATCTGACTGCCCTCCACATATTGCCTTAAACCTTCTCCCATAGACTCGGCTCCGTCACAGCCAATTCCTATATTATCATTGTAATCTACCTTCAGATAACCGAAGTGATATTGCTTCAAAATGCCAATAACCTTTTCTGCAAGGAATTCTATTACCTGTGGATTTCTCATATCCCAAAAACGTCTCATTCCCGTTTGAATGATAAAGCCGTCTCTTTTCAGCTGCCATTCCTCCTTATGAAATCCCTGTGTATTACAGCCTACACATTCCATTTCAAACCAAAGTCCCGGAATCATACCCGCTCTCTTAATCGCTTCCACTGTTTCGGTAAAGCCTCCCGGAAATCTGTCCTGATTGATCTTCCAGTCCCCCATATCTCCGTTCCAATCATCGGCCCCAATGGAATACCATCCTGCATCGATGACACAGTAACGGAAACCTTTCCCTTTGACTGCCTCTACAATTTTCAACAGATTGTCCTTGGTCGGATTCCCCCACGTAGTACAGAATTCATTGAACAATACAGGTAAATCCTTCTCGCTTTCCGGCAAATCATCTAAGCCCTCCTGTTGTGCCCGGGTAAGCCTATAGGCTAAATCATCTACATTTCCCGTACATGACGCCAGCACTGCCTTAGGTGCCTTTAATTCCTCTCCCGGTTTCAGTATTTTCATCCAATGTCCGAACTCTCTGTCAGCCAGTCCACCGGACATAGCCGCCCTGTCATCTTTTGTATACAATTCCATTTGCCAGGAACCGGCATAATATAGCTGTGCCCCTAAGAAGTATCCGTATTTTTTATCTTCGATTCCAATCCATGGAAAATACCTGCGTACCGGCATACTTCCTACCTGTCCGAAACGAACGGACTGTACTCCGTATTTTTGCCAACTCGGTTCTAATTGTAGCTCTGTAAAGTTCTGCTTCTGCAGTCTGCCCTCTGCACTCCATTTACTTTGTAAACGGTAAAGGTTAAAATCCTCCATCCGTTCCGCTTCCTCTATCGGTGAAAATCCACATACGGAATAGGACGAAAGCATTTCAATTGTAAGCTCCTTTTTCGATATATTTCTAATTTCGGTTAATATTTTAAAATACTCTGTTCCTCTTTTATATTCTAACGTATGTACTGCTTCTAATTTATCGCTTGCCAGTACCGTAATAATTTTTGTTCTTTCCTCTTCTTTTTCCACCTTTTGCTGTTGATATTTCAATGCCTGTGTCGTTCCGCTGTTTCGCATGGAATGCCCGTGAGAAAATCCGATAGGATTATTGTCCCCTATTGCTTTGATCTGTACCAGGCTGTCAACCTGCCACATTCCTGTCAATGTAAATTTATCCGTTAATACATTCGGCAGCATTATAATTCCTGCTGTCTGCGTGCCCAACTCCAACACATAAAAGATTGTCGTATCCCCTAATATGTATTTACCGATTAATTCCTTCATTTCCACCTCCTGTATTTACCTTTCTCTTTCTGCTACATTCTCTTATATTACTTATAGCTTCCGATCTATAAGATAGCAATATACATTACGGTCTTCTACTTACCTTTCCTGCTTTTTATCTGTATTGTGAATTCCCCTTATAAATATTTACTCACAAATTCATAGCACTCCCCATACCATTGATGCGGACCTTGAGGCGTTACGTGCTCTAGCTGCTTTTCCGCATGAAATAACCGATATGCTTTTCGTATTTTCTCTACTTGCCTTTTCGGTCCTTCAATACCAATGGGTCCATTTTCCACATCCGATATCCCATTTTCTATAAAAAGAGGTCTGGGAGCAATTAAAGCACATATATCACTTATATCTCCAAGCTTCCATAATCCGGGGGCATAATTACAAGGACATAAATGACATTCCAATATGCTGTCATAGTAACCATGAACATATCCGCTAACTACTGCAAGCCTGATTCTGTTATCTAACGCAGCCAGCCACATAGTATATTGACCTCCTCCAGAAAAACCGCCGCAACCGATATGTTCCTTATCTACTTCTTCCGCCCGGCACATAAAATCCAGTAATTTTATCAAATCCCAAATTTCCAATGCCGTCAGACTCAGTCCAAAGGCTTCCGCCGTTTGTGCAAGATCCTTACAGGAGCAATCCAATGATGTTCTTTCTTTTTCTGGTAAAAATGTTTTATCCTCACTGGGCATTGGCTCTACCCGTTCTCCATATCCCGGAGGATCAGGGCAAAACACTACATATCCTTTCTTTACAAAAGAAAGTCCATATGCTTCTTTAGGAAACTTTTGTATTTTTTCTTTTTCTTCTTTTGTTTCACCTACTCCCGCAATGGTATTTTTATTTGCTCCATGAGCGGGTATGGCAATCATCGCTTTTCCGGGATGCTCCTTGTCAATTCCATCCGGCACAAGCATATAAAAGGGCATCCAAACAGAAGGCAATGTTTCCATCATATATTTTTTTCTTATATATCCCTTTTCCTTTGTTACTTCTCCCTCAATCAGTCCTATTTCCTTCCTGCCTCCATTCTGACGCCTCACAATATCCGCTAACAGATTAAGCCCCAGTTTATCCCGCAATACTTCTCTAAATTCTTTTTTCCACTCTCTATATGTTTCCTCGGTTTCCGCGTTCAACTCAAAAAATGGTCTTTCACTGTTATATAAATGTTGAAAAAATTCTTTATATGAATAATTAATCTCCATTTCTTATCTTCCCTTTCCTGAACTTATTCCTCCACAGCCTCCCTATAGGCTGCAGGCGTCATTCCTGTTTCCTTTTTAAAAATGGCATAGAAATAATTCGGAGTAGTAAATCCTGTTTCTTTTGCTATTTCATTTACTGTCATATTTGTATTCTGCAAAAATTCCTGTGCCTTCATTATCCTAATCTGCCTGATATAATCATTAATATAAAAACCAGTAATGGTCTTAAATATTCTGGCAAAATAATTCGTTGAATATCCTAATCTTTCCGCAATAGAATCCGCACTTAAATTACAATCAGAAAATGTTTCCATAATAAATTCCTGGCTGGCAACAATCTTTTTATAATGTTTGTTTTCTTTTGCATGCTCTGCCTCATCCATTCTGCTTTCACAAGCATCATATGCTTTTAACAGCAAGCCTCTCGCTTCCTCTAGGGTGCCCGGATTCATTTTCATATCCACCGCTGCGATTCTACTCTTTTCAGGTACTCCGTATTTTTGAATTCTCGCTGCCATTTCCAAATACAATCTGGCAAAAAGAATAGAAGCAGAAGGATATACATATTGACAGATTGTTTGTAAAAAGTCCTCTATCTTTTCTTCGAATTTGGCTCTCTCATTATTCCCCAAATGAACTAATATTTCATTGATCAATTTATCGGGATAATTCAACGCTTCCGGCAACAGTTCCATAATTCTCGCCTGATATATTACCTGATTTTCGCCTAATGCAAACCGATTTTTCTGAAGTCCCTTAACCTTTTCATAAACCGCATGACAATCCTGTATTTCGTCGATCATCCCATCCAGTCCGATCGTTAGCAGTACTCGATATTCCTTTATAATGGAATCTCTTATCCCTTCCAGTTCCTTTACCAATTCTTCAAAAGTGACAGGTTTCCCCGCAAGAGTATTCAGCATAACGATCACTTCATCGTTATCTACCGATATACTCTCTATAAAAAAGTCATTCCCCAAAACATCCACAAAGAGCTGCTGTATTTTTGCCTGCACTACACTCATTAAAAGTTCATTTTCTAATTTTTTATCTATTTTAACATCGACCAAAAACATTCCTCGAAAGGGTATTTCCCATTGATACTCTTTTAACTTTTCGATCGCCGCCTCCGGCCTGATTGTTCCGAACAATAAATCTCGCAGAATATCTGCTTTGATTCTAGGCAGGTATAATGCATTCTGCTCTTCTAATTCCGCAATCTCTGTCAAAGCACTTTCGTACACATATTTGATTAATTCAAACTCTCCCAATGTCTGTCCGTCTGCAAATTTAGATTTTTCAAATTCCTGTTTCATGCTTTTAATAGGCTGATATATTTTTCTTGCAACGAGAAATTCCATTCCCATACTCACTGCCATTACTATAAGACAGACAAATAAGAAAATATTTTTCTGCCTGTTCAACTGCCCCATCACCTCATTGTAGTTTACATAACTAATAAAGCAATTATCGTCTTCACTATAAGCAGAGCAAAGATATTTTCCCCCCTGCAACCTTACTATTTCGTTTATTTCTACTGCTTTTTTTCCCTTGACCCACTCAACAATTTCATCGTCTGTTTCATTCCTTGCGAAGGCTGTCAGACATTGTCTGTTTTCATTAATCAATATCTGCCCATAATCCGCTTCTCCCAATACATGATTCTTTACTTTTCGCGCATCAAGACAGATAAAAACTGCACTTTGAGGTTCATCGAAAGAATCGGTATAAATGGGATAACCAAATACCAGCAAGTCAGCCTCACTTGCTCCTGTTGTTTTCGAATCAATAATAAACTTTCCGTTTTTTTGCTGCATTTCTACCCAAAAAGTATCCATATCTATCTCATCTGTTCCGCAATACAACGGTTCACTGATTTTACTATTATAAATACCTATAGAAATAAGATAGGGATGAATGTTAAATATCTTTTTTACTTTTAAATAGGTGTAATAATGCTGTTCCGGATCGAACTCTTTCAGGCTATAATAAGCTGCCGTCTGGGAATCAATTGTTATTGCTGAGTTCAACTGCCCGATCTGACTTACCAAGTCTTCCCATGATTGGGCATTCTTCCGTAAGCCGGCCTGATAATCCGCATAAGTTTTTCCCTTTAGCGCATCGGAAAACTGTTTATATGAAAAAGAAGTCAACACAGCAGCTATGATAAACACCGTTGCAAACAACAAAAGTGTCACTTTATAAAAATATCTACCGCCTTTCTTTTCTCCCATAATAATAACCATACCTTTCTTATAGCCTTCCATAAAATTATATAGTAATTGTTTTTGCTCTGCAAATGACCTCATTTTAACAAATGGCGTTTTTACAGGGTTTGTAGCTTTTTCAGAATACATTTTATAGTAAATAGTTAATATTTATAGTCCGTCTCATTTTCTATTTCCATTCACTTTATACTCTTTCGCAAGTTCTCGCAGTTTCGTAAGAATCATTCCAACTCTATACTGAAAGCAATCCATATGAAAAGAAAGGGGTATTACCCATGAAAAACAAATTCATGTCCTTCGGTAAAGAGATAAATAAAAATAAAGCTCTTTATTCCATGTTCCTACCTGCCGCCATAATACTTATCTTATTTAATTATCTTCCTATGTTCGGTCTGGTAACTGCATTTAAGGATTTTAATTTTGGAGACGGCATTTTCGGAAGTCCCTGGATTCATCCTATCACTAAGAATTTCGAATATTTATTCGCTTCCGGCTCTGCTGCGAAAGCAACCTTTAATACCATATTTTTAAACCTTTTATTCATCCTGTTCGGCTTGGTTTTTGAATTAGGCTGTGCGCTGATGTTTCAGGAATTACATAAGAAAAAGTTCAAGTCCGTTGTTCAATTTGGCATTTTCCTTCCATATTTTATTTCCTGGATTGTTGTCGGATTATTTTCATACAACCTGTTTAACTACGAACACGGCAGTTTAAATACATTGTTAAAACTTTTTGGTGCTACGCCTGTCAATTGGTATGAGAATCCCACGCTGTGGATTATTATCCTGGTAATTTTCAGATTATGGAAAATGACCGGCTACGGGATGATTATGTATATAGCCGCTCTGGGCGGAATCGATACTTCCTATTATGAAGCCGCTAAAATTGACGGCGCAAGCAGATGGCAACAAATTCGTTATATCAGTCTTCCTCTGGTAGCACCGACCGCAATTACATTACTTCTTCTGAACTGTGGAAAAATCATGAACGCCGACTTCGGTATGTTCTATTCCATGATAGGAAATAATGCGCAGCTTTATAGTACTACCGATGTATTAGATACATTTATTTACCGAAACCTGCGTCTTAACGGTGATGTAGGTATGGCATCAGCAGCCGGATTTTATCAATCAATTATTTCTACCGCTATTTTACTTATTATGAATAAGCTGGCTCGTAAATACAGTCCTGACGGCTCATTATTCTAAAGGAGGCTATACAATATGTTTAACAAAGCCAAACAAGATTTATCAAACCTTCCTATTGCTGCCATTCTATTATTATTTGCCCTCGTTTGCATCCTTCCCTTCTGGCTGGTGCTGTCCGGCTCCTTAACCGCCGAAGAAGATATTATGGCATATGGATATGGATTATTTCCACGAAATCTGGATTTCACTGCTTACAAAATTTTGGCAAACGATATGAGCCGTATCTTAAGCGGATATAAAATTTCCCTTATTGTAACAGTGGGAGGTACTATTTTAAGTGTTTTTGTTATTGCGCTGGCAGCCTATCCGTTATCACAGGAGCGGGTAAAATATCATAAATTTTTGAATTTCTTTGTCCTGTTCACCATGTTATTTACGGGCGGAATGGTTCCCTGGTTCATCGTCTGCCGAAATATCCTTCATTTAACTGACAGCATATGGGCATTAATACTTCCTTACTTAGCGAATGCCTGGTTTATCTTCTTAACCAGAAATTATTACAGAGGCATACCAATAGAACTTGTAGAGGCTGCCAAAATTGACGGTGCCGGGGAATATCGGATATTTTTCCGAATCATGTTTCCACTTGCCAAACCGGTCATTGCCACCATTTCATTATTCATCTGTTTAAATTACTGGAATGACTGGTGGCTGGGAATCATGCTCATCGATAATGTGGATATGCAGCCGTTGCAGCTTTTATTAAGAACCATTACTTCCAATATCCAATTTTTAAGTTCAGCCGGAAATGTGAATGCAATTGCACAGGCATCGAGTACCATTCCCTCTGAAGGAATCAAAATGGCGACCTGCATGGCAACCATCGGACCCATTATTTTAGTCTATCCGTTTGTTCAGAAATATTTTGTAAAAGGTATCATGGTTGGTGCGGTAAAAGGCTGACATCAACTTCAAAAAATCATATAATAAAAAAGAGAGGTAATAGTTATGAAAAAAAATTTACTCAAGCGAATCTTCACCGCTTTCCTCGCTGCTGCAATGATGCTCACAATGCTTGCAGGCTGCGGAGGAACATCGACTTCCACAGACAGCACTCAAACAGAGGCATCTAATGTCCCCGCCGCAGAAACTGACAGCACACAGTCTCAATTGGAACCTGTTACATTAACGCTCTGGTCCTGTTCCGATAAATATTCTGCTCAGGATGAAGTACTCGCTGCTTTTTGCGAAAAATATAAAGACCAGTTAAATATCGATAAAATTGAATATAATTTCGTTTCCTTTGGCGATTATGAAGACAAAATGACTTCTCTTGTTGCCGGCGGTGACGATTTTGACGGATTCTATGTTTCAGACTGGATGCTTTACACTAAAATGGCAAACAAAGGGGCTTTTCTTCCTTTAAACAGCTTAATGGAGCAATATGCTCCTACTTTATACCAGACCTATCTCGATAACGGCAGTACGGTTTCCTGTAGTATTGGAGGTGAAATGGTAGCGCTCCCCTGGGTTCGTCAAAAAAGTTCAAAGCCTATCCTTTTCTATAGGAAAGACCTCGCCGAACAATATGGTGTAGACACCTCCAAGTTAGAAACCATTGAAGATTTGGATGCTTTCCTTACAGACGCAAACGAAAAAATTTCAAATATCATTACCTTTGAATCCGGTTTTCCAAGGGGGAATACCTATAGTGATGTGCTTTCTATCTTGCATTGTAAATACGAAATGGATTCTTTAAATTACCATATGTATACCTACGATTACAATGCAGAATCCATTACCTTACAGCCCATTGAGCAAACAGAAATGTTTAAAGAAGCCGTTACCTGGATGAAAAAATGGTATGACGGAGGAATTGTTTCAAAAAATGAGTTATCTGAGACAGATACTAAAATGTTCGAAAACGGAAAAACCTTTGCCAAGATAGGGTTAATGGAGAATGCCCAACAGGGAGTTGCGTTCAACATCGCTGGTGCGGAGTATGGATGGGCAGAAATTTATCCTGACGGAAAACACCGCCTCGATTCCCCTTTAAATAATGCTTTTGCAATCAATAAAAATGCAGCTAATCCCGAAAGACTCTTAATGCTCTTAGAATTATTAAATACAGACGAAGAAGCATATGATATGTTTATGTATGGTATAGAAGGTATGACCTATGTAAAAGGCGAAGACGGTTCCATTCAATATCCTGAAGGACAGGATGCTTCTACTTCTACTTATCTCGGATGGTTTAACTGGCCTTTTGTAAGAGAACAATTCAATAAACCCTCCGGCATTATTACACAGGAAGCCTTAGATAATGAGTTGAAATGGTTACAAAAGGATAACTTTGTAATGTCTCCTTTAACAGGCTTCAACCCTGATACAAGCGAAATCAAAACAGAACTGGCTCAGCGCGATCAATTATATGATGAACAAGGCAAGCTGCTGTTAGCAGGTATTACAGGCGGTGATGATGTAGATACCGCCATCCGGAAATACATCGATAAACAAACCGCAGCCGGAATCGATAAAATCACAGCATTTATGCAAACACAATCCGACCTTTATACCGGAAATTAATATACATCGTTTCATACTATTTCAATCAATTCAATATGACGAAAGGGGCTGTTTTCTCAAACCGCCCCTTTACTCTTTAAATATATGCAAAAATTATACTTATTTACTAACTCTTTTTCTATAATTGCTTGGGGTTTCCTTATATATTCTTTGAAAGGCTTCATTAAAAGCTCTTATATCTCCAAACCCCACCTCTGACGCAATTTCATATACCTTCCTATCTGTGGATAATAATAAAGAAACTGCATGATTAATCCTTATACGATTCACATAATCCTTGAAATTCTCACCTGCATTCTTCTTAAAAAAGCTGCTGAAGTAATAGGGATTCATATGCATTTCTTCTGCCAGTACACCCAAAGAAAGATTTTCTTTGTAGTGATTTTCAATATATTCCTTTGCTTTTATAATTTCCCTTTTCTCATTGTTGACCGCAACTGATTTCACGGCAGCCAAATATTCCTTAAACTCCCCTTCGAAATATACGAGCATTTCATTGAAACTATTGCAGCTTCTTCCTGTTTCCAATAACTCCTTCATTTCAGGATTTCTTCCTGCCAGACCAAGTGATACGCATTTTTCTTCTATGAGACGTACTGCAGTACATAAATAAAAGCAAGCATCCTCTTTTTTCCCTTCTGCCATACGGCAAACTTGCTTCCCATACTGTTTATAAGTACTTTCCGCCAATTCCGTATTCTGTGCAATAACTGCGTCCCATAGTTTCTGTCTGGTTTCGCTTAAAATATCCGAATCTGCCTTCCCTGCAAATACCTTTTCTCCCAATGTAATAATCGGTACCTGCATCTGGTCTGCAAAGAAAAGATACCCCTCTCTTTCCAGACACCTGGCAAACATTCCCGGAATTTCCCCCATAGAATGGATTTCCTCTCCTATGACAAAGAAGGTTCTATGTCCTGTTACTCTCAAGGCTTCCGTCCATATTCCTTCTATTATCTCCCTTGTCTGCCCTTTACTTACACCTTTTAATACTATCACGATCTTTTCTTCTTTTAAGAAAGTAATTCCTTTTTGTGTTTCTCTCAGATATTCTTCCAAAAAGCTCTTAAAAGAAAAATGTATGAGCTTTTTCATCTGACCGCTTTCCTCTTTTTTATATACCACCTCTGCATAGATTGGTACATATATAGTATCCTCTGCTTCCACCAACGGTCTATAGTCTATCTCATTTTCTTGCAGAGGCTGCTCCTTGTTTTCCTGCTTTACCTGATATTCCCCTTGATTTAAAACAATACATTTTTCTACTGCCTTTAACAATTCCTCCTTGATTATCGGCTTTAACAGATAATCGACCGCACCATGTTGAAGAGCTGCTTTCGCATATTCAAAATCCTGAAAACCACTGATAAAGACTATCCGAGTGCTTACCTTCATAGCCTTACATTCTTTTAATACTTCTACTCCGGTCATTCCCGGCATAGAAATATCAAGAAGAGCAATATCAGGTTCTTGATGCACAATAGCTTCCAGCGCTTTTCTTCCGTCTTCATATGCTCCTATAATTTCTATTCCCAGCTTCTCCCAATCCACCAGCTTCCCAATTCCTCTTGTAATAATAGGCTCATCATCCGCTAATAGCATTTTAATCATTTGTATCCGCCTCCCTTAAGGGCAAAATCAGCCGTACCATCGTTCCTACTGCCAAGGTACTTGTGATTCTGATACCATACTCGTCTCCGTAAAGATAGCGAATTCTGTCATGTACATTTTTAAGTCCGATGCTTTGCCAATTGTATTCATTCTTAATTCCCGGCTCATTTCCTTCTAAAAGACTGTTTATCTTGTCAATTGCAACATCATCCATACCTACCCCATTGTCCATAATCAAAATTTCCAGCATATTCCCCTGCTTTGCGATTTCAATCATAATACTGCCATTTCCGTTTTTAGGTTTGATCCCATGAACATAGGCATTTTCTATGATAGGCTGTAAAATCAGCTTGGGTACCAGTATCCTGGACGCTCCCTGAGCCGCTACCGTAATCTGTACCTTTCCTTCGATTCTGCAATTTAAAAGATACACATATTTTCTCACAATATCAATTTCCTGTTCCAACGGTACAACATCCTGCATAGGACCAATCAAATAGCGAATCTGCTCTGATAAAGATTCTATCATTTCAGGCACTTTTTCATGCCCTTTTTCTTCCAAAGCGGTCATCCGTATAATCTCAAGAGTATTATACAAAAAGTGAGGATAAATCTGTGATTTCAAAGCAGTCAGCTCTGCTTCACTCTGCTTGATTTGTGACACATAAGATTGGTTGATGTATTTTTTCAGGGCACTGCTCATCTGATTGAACCGCTCTGCCAATATGCCAATTTCATCTCCGGAGCGAACAGGCAGCTCAATATCAAAATTACCGGTTTCCACTAATGACATCTGATCCATCATCTCGTGCATTGGCCTTGTCAATCGCTTAGAGAAAAATACCGAACCTGCAAACAGGGCAATCACAGATGCTCCGATAAAAAAATACATCATATGCTGCATATTTTTGATCGCACCATAAGCAATTTCTGTATTCATGACGACAACAACCTGCAATCCGTAACCATTATCCTTTGTTGTTATTACAAGCTGCTTGTCCGATTGTCTTAAGTTTTCGAGCACATAAGTAATATTATTTCCTATTCTTTCCTCTTCATTACTATAGAAACAATCATTTTCCTCGTTTATTACATAAAATACTTCATTACCCGTGAACTCCACACTGCTGAATATCCGTTCCATCTTTTTTAAATCGACATCAATAAAAATCGTGCCTACATAAGGAGTGTGTCCAACAGTTCCCCGCAAATCGAAATAATTCCTCGCTACGGTAAATACCATATCGGGTGTTCCATAAAAATAAGAAGTTGCATGAGTAGGTATCAGCATCAGCTTATTATATTGCCTGTCGATTTCCTCATAACTGACCATTTCTTCGAACAGATCTTCATCTGCAAAAAAAGTATTATAGTTACTGTAATGAAAGGATAATTTATTCTCCTTCTCATCCTGTGCAATGATGTGCACCCCATTAATATACGGATCTACACTCTGCACATATTGAAGAAAATTCCCCATATCCTTTTTTCGTTCTTCTTCAATCGTTTCCGCTTCATACCCATCTCCGTAAATGATCTGGCGGAACTTATCAAAGGACAAGTAGCTATCCCACTCCCCCGCCGTTCCGAAATTATAGTAATAAGGCATTTTGGAAATCGTATTGTATGAATCCAGCATAGACGCCATACTGGAAGACACATATCCTGCTGCCTGCTCATACTGTGTACTCAGCGCATTGGTATAATCCTTAATCATCCGATTCGCGATAAAAGTCGAAATAATAATCATAGGAACCAACCCAAGCAGGATGATCGTAACTGTAAATTTCTGATATAGATTCCACCCGTTTCTCTTGATCTTGAATTTTCCCCTTACCTTCTCCTTAATCATAAGCAAAAGTCCCTTCCCGATTATCATTTCCCCCCTACCCTGCTATTTCTAGCAAAATCATACCAAACCACAACAGAAAAGGCAAACGTTCCCTATCCTTTCGCCGCTCCGGCTGTAATTCCCTTCACAAAATACTTCTGGAACATACAAAAGATAATGAGCGCCGGTACAATGGAAATCACAGTCCCTGCAAATACAATATCCCACCTTGCCGTATACTGCCCTACAAATCCTGCAATTTCAACAGTAATGGTCTTTGCTTTTCCGCTTGGCAACACTAAATAAGGCATTAAATAATCATTCCATATCCCCAGTCCATTGAGAATAACCATGGAACCCGTACAAGGTCCTAACAAAGGGAAGGTTACTTTCCAGAAGGTTTGAAAAGGAGTACATCCATCTATCATAGCCGCTTCTTCTATTTCCAATGGTACCCCTTTTAAAAAGCTGCAATACAGCAGACTTCCGAAAGCGATAGAGCCGGAAATATAGCATAAGATCGGTCCTGCCATATTACCGAATAAATGAAGCATCTTCATTTCTTTAAACAAGGGAAACATGTATAAATGAAAAGGTATCATCATTCCCGCCAAAAAGTAAATATAGATGAAAGCAGTGGTTCTGCTTTTTCTTCTTTCAATTCCATATGCTGCCATCGGAACGATACATACGATCAAAATTTCCGATACTACCGTAAGGAATACGGAATTTAATATGGCCCTTGCAAAATCTGACTGCGCGAACAAATCTCTAAAATTCTGTATGTACAAAGAGGTGGGAAATGCTATCGGACTTTTTAAAATATCACCATTGCTCTTAAAGGCTGACATTAATGCGAATAATACAGGATAAATAAATAAAAATGCCAGTAAAATTGTTACAACAAGCAGTATAATACTTCCCGGTTTTACTTTTCTTCCCATTACATCTGCACCTCCCTGCTTTTCAGAAATTTCTGCTGAACGGTGTTAAGGATTATGATAATAAATAACAGCATAATTCCCACTGCTGTACCAAACCCCTGTCTGCCTTCATTAAATCCTACCTTATAAAGCAGATAGACCAATGTTTCGGATGTAAATCCCGGTCCTCCGTCTGTCATAACATTAATTTGATCAAATACCTTTAACCCATTGATCAAAGACAATGTGAAGTTGATAGTAAAAGCACCGGATATCAGAGGAATCGTAATTGCTTTAAACCTCTGTACGGGACTTGCCCCGTCAATCTGTGCCGCCTCAATTAAATCAGGAGAAACACTTTGCAGGGAAGCCAGGTAAATAATCATATAATATCCCACGCCCTTCCAGATAAGTACCAATCCTATCATCAGCAAAGTTAAGCTCGCATTTCCCAGCCAATCCTGTTTCAAATTAGAAAGTCTCAGATTTTCCAACACTGCATTAAAGATACCAAAATTGTAGTTATACATAATTTTCCAGATGAAACCCGAAACGATACCGCTGATTAAAACAGGAATATAAAAAGCACTTCTGAAAAAGTTTTTCCCCCATTTTACGTTGTCAACTATTAATGCCAGACCAAGCGCCATAGCATTTTCCACAATAGAAATAAAAAAAGTAAGAATCACCGTATTCCTAAGTGCATTACTGAATCTCGTACTGGTGAAAATTTCTTTATAATTAGCAGCCCCCACAAAATTCACGACAGGGCTGACACCGTCCCAAGAGGTAAAGCTGTAATACACACTGGATACGGTAGGTATAATGATAAATAATGTAAAAAAGATAAATGCAGGAGCAATGAAGGTAAATGCAACTGTATCAAAGCCCTTTTTCTTTGTCGTATTCATAATATAGCTCCCTTCTTATAAAAACAATGTAACAGTTCGTTTCCCTCACAGTTACCAAACACCTTTTATTTAAGGAATCTCTCCTTTTTAGGGAGAGATTCCGTTTCTATATATCCGGTGATTAAAAATTGCCGTCTATATATTACTGTTATTTGTGATGGGATTTATTCTGCGGCTTCTATACCAACACCTGTTATCGGATTAAAGCTCTGAATACCGACCTGCCAGGTCTTGTTTAATTCATCGCAGGCAGAATCAATATCTCTCGTTCCCTGCAGTACTTCGATTAAGGTTTTATATGTAAAGTTTCTGAAATCAGGAGGTAATTCATTGTCCCCTGAACGGCCGTTCCACATAGGTGCAAGATCATCTGCCGTGGAGTTGGCATCAATAACCTCTTGGAACACATCCGATACATCAAGCTGAGGCTCTTCTATTGTTGACGGAATTGCGCTCATTCTTTCACATAAAATCTTATAATTATCCGGCTGGTAGAAATAAGTGATAAACGCTTCTGCTGCTGCCTTTTTATTCGAGTCCTGTGCCGCTTCTGCGGAAATTGCAAGACCGCCGATTCCACCGCCGCCTACTAAACGTGTTTTTCCGTCAGGGCTGGGTACAGCGAACCAACCCATTTCAAATTCCGGATCTGCTGTGGATATCTGCGAGAACATATGAGTACCTGAATACATCATAGCCGCCATATCATTTACAAGGAAGGTGGTAATCTGTGCATCCGGCGTAGACACCCATCCATCTTGTGCATACTGCATAATTTCCTGTAACTCCATAAAGGTCGCCTTAAAAGTATCATCTGAAAAGTCCTTTGTACCTTCATAACAATGCTTAACAAAATCAGCATCCTTACTTAATACCTGGTCATTATATGCCTTATGGAATAGAAATCCCATATGCCAGATATCCTGACCGCCCACTACAAGCGGCGC